>JADIMQ010000048.1 GCA_017694655.1 Candidatus Cryptobacteroides merdigallinarum | reverse complement strand
CGTTGAGCACGAACACCTGCCATGTATCCCCGCCCTCATAGACGCGGATCATGACATGGCCGGCAGGCTTGATCTGCTCTCCGTTCTCGCCCAGGCGTATCCTGTTGCTGTCAACGAGTCCGGCAGCGAAGACCATGCGGTCTCCAGGGTAGAGGTCAGTCGAAAGCATCCACCTCAACGGTTCCGCCTCCGGATGGTAATAGTCCCACACGGGGATGACGTAGGCCCTGGCCTGCATCTGTCTCACGAAACTGTTGTGCATCGCATCCTTGTAAGCATGGTGGTTGCAGACCACCACATCCGTAGGTCCGCAGGCCTTGGCTACGGCATCTTCCGTCAGTGCGGACTTGATGTCCCCTCCGGTGTACCAGCTGAAGTCCCCGTAGGTTATACGGATGGCACAGCTGAACTCGTTCTCGTCCGTGGTGTCGAACGATATATGCGATGTCCCTGTCCCGGACCCCGTCCAGACATCCAGGTTCCCGGCCACGTTCCTTACGGAAAATTCCTGCCAGGATGCAGCATCGTATTTGAGCGGGAACTGGGAGTCGCTGCCCACAATGAACTTCTCGTTGGTCTTCCCGTTCTCGGACCTTAGCTTCATGAACGAGGTATAGTTGCCGAGCCCGCCGTTTGAAGACGACACCTGCTCCGCACTCGGCCAGTTGTAGCCCGGCCAGCCGCGGTCCACGACCTTCCCTATATCCACCAGTTGCGCCAGATGGGTGATGCCGTGCAGTTTGTACGACACTCCCGGACTGGAAATGGCAGTGTTGTCGAAGGAGCCTATATGGTCTCCATGGAAGTGGGTGATGAAGGCATAGTCTATATCGGTGCCGTTTTCCAGCGGCTGCGAGAAATGCTCTATGTACCTGGCGACCCACTCGGCAGGGGATTTGGATGCCGACGGCTTGGGATTCATGATTTCCTGCTGATAATTGTCTTCCCCGAGATCTCCCATATCCACCAGCATAGTGGTACCGTCAGGAAATACCAGCCATGCCACATTCCCCCTGCCGGTGCTTATCTGATGTATGTCGAGCCAGCCTTCCTGCCAGTCAGCCACGAATGACTTTTCCACCGGCGGCTCGTCCGGCAGAGGTTCAACCCTGTTGCATCCCGATGACAGGAAAGTCATCAGCAACAATGTAAAAAACATATTCATTCCCTTCATTTAGTATTGATCTTATAGTTTTGACCTTAACGTCTGTCCAACAATCTAAAGTCCACGGCGGCCCGCCGTGTGGCCGTACTCCTGTCCCTATTCGATATCAGGAACATTGAAAAGTCCGGCCTCCGCAGCCGTCATCTCGTTCCCGCCATAGCCCGGATTCTGTTTCAGTTCCACGTTGCTTGCCGAAATGCTTCGCTGCGGGATAGGAAAGAGCTCGCGGTAATGGTCCGAAGGCTCGTGGTTCCACCATCTTTCGGTAGTGTAGGCATTCCAGCGCCTGAGGTCAGTACGTCTGCGGCCCTCCCCGAGGAATTCAAGCATCCACTCCTCAAGGAACCTGTATTTGTCAAGGTTCGCCTCGGTGCATGGGGCAGGGTCGGCATTCCCTTCGAAGTTGCGCTTGCGCACTTCATTGATGAGATCGGCCGCACCGTCCTTGTCGCCGTCGCGGTACTTGCACTCCGCCAGCATATAGTAGACTTCCGCAAGACGGATGATAACGTAGTCAGGATTGTACCGCAGGTCCAGGCCGGTCCTGTCCGGCACCGGCCGCTTCACCAGGCGGACGCCGGAGTTCTCCTCCCCGGTAGTGATATTGGAAGGAAGCTCGCTGACGGAGGCATACTCTGTCCCGACCTTCTTGAACTGCGCCACCTGGTCCACGAATGTGATGACCTCCCCGGTGTATTCGCGGGCTCCCTTGCAGCTTACGGTCCTGCCGTCGGAAGTCACCCTCTCCTGCCTGCCGTAGAGGAACATCCCCTCATACTGCTTGTTGCCGAGGTAGACATAGCCCTTCTTCCTGAGGTCATTCTCGTTGAACCTTGCGAAAGGAGTCCCGATATTGAAAGAGTAAGGCGTGCCGTCAGGGGCGAGAGATGGCTGGAGGTGGGCGCCGTTGGTAGAGCCCATCCCTTCCACGTCATAGTAGTCCTTGGCGTTGTAGTGGTTGAATCTCTCGTAGTCCCAGGAAATCTGGTTCATGGCATACTGGGACGCGCAGCTCCATATCACTTCCGTCGAATAATCGTTGTCAAAGCCGAAAGGACCGTTCCATGCCGTCTCGAGCTCATACTCGCCGTATTTACCGTCGAGGATGTCCTGGCAGAGTTGTGCGCATTCGTCGAAGCGGGACTCCCCGATATAGACCTGGGCATTGAAATAGAGCCTGGCAAGGCAGGTAGCCACAATCCCCTGGTTCACCCAGCCTTCCTCCCGCTCTCCGAGGGTCTTCTTCTTGAGAGAGGACTCCGGGGCTATGCCCTCAAGGAAGAGGCTTTCTATGTAGTCGAAGGTCTCTCGCGCGGTAGAACGCGGCACTTCATCCAGCGTATATTCCTTGTAGAGCGGCATTCCCCCGAAGAAATCCAGGGCCCTCATGTACGAGTAGCCGACAAGCATCTTCAGCTGCAGTATGTGGTCGGCCTTGTCCTGTTCCGTAAGGCCGAAGGATGGATAGTCGAGGTCCGACAGTTCATCTATCATGGCCAGGGCATACGAGATACCCTCCCCCATCTGGAAATATGTCGCGTAAATGTTGCTATGTTCAGGAGTCCAGGTGTGCCAGTGGAACTGCCTGTAGACTCCGCCGCTTTCGTAGTCCGCACCCTTCTGGGTCACGCAGAATTCGTCGGCCACGATTTCCTGCATCATCCACGGGGCAAATTCATGCGTGCCCCTCCATTTCGTATAAGGTCTGGCAAGGGCGGCATAGATATTTTCCTTTGTGGAAAAATATGTATTCTGGGCTATCTCCGAATAGTATATCTCGTCAAGATTTGTGCATCCTGCAAAGAAGACAGCCGCACCGAGTATATATAGTTTCAGTATATTCTTCATTTTTGTCTCCAGTATTAGAAAGTCAGTTTTACACCGAAAGTGTACCTGCGGGTTTCCGGATAAAGGTCATTGTACCACTCGTAGCCGGGGTCGAGACCGTTTATGTCCACTTCAGGATTCAATCCTGAGTATCCCGTGAAGCAGGCGACGTTCCTGACCGTGAGGTACAGGTCTATGGTGTCTATGAATTTCTGCCATCTCTTCATGTTCAGGGTATAGCCCAGGCTGACGGCGTCTATCTTCAGGAACGAGCCGTCTTCAAGCCAGTAGTCGCACAGGAGCTTTTCCTGCCTGATGTCCCTGTTTTTCAGGAATGCGCTGCGCAGGACATTCTGGTTAGAGACATTCGCGAGGCCGTAGTACATGTCTATGGTGTTGAAGACATCGTAGTCCAGCCAGCTGCGGAGGTTAATCCCGAGGGTGAGGTTCTTGTAACGGAAGATATTGTCCCAGGATATGATAAGTTTCGGTATCGCATTGCCGATATACCTCTTGTCATCATAGGTCTTGTTGTCGGCCAGGATGACATTGTTGTCCTTGTCGTATATCAGCCATTTCCCGTCCTCGGTGACACCGGCATATTCCCACAGGTAATAGCTTCCTATCATGGTCCCTTCCTCGAGACGTCCGCCGGAGCCAGGAGCTCCGGGCGCAGGGAAGTTCACGCGGTCCTGATAGGAATGGTTGCCCCAGAGAGAGGTGATCTTGGACCTGTTGCTGGAAAAGCGCATGGATGACGTCCATTCGAAATCCTTTGTCTGCACGGGAATACCGCCGATTTCGAATTCCCATCCCCAGTTCTCGAGATTTCCGTAGTTCATGACAGTTGAGTCATACATGGCCGGAGGTGTCGTGACTGTAATGTCATAAATCATCCCGTCCACCCAACGGTGATACCAGTCGAACTTGCCGTAGAGCCTGTTCCCGAGAAAAGCATAGTCGAGACCTATGTTGAGCTCTGACTTCTCTTCCCAGTGGAGGTCGTTATTGACATTGTTGGCAGGCCCGTAGGACATTATCCAGTCCCCGTTCATCGGCCAGTAGGAACCGGAAGCATAGCGGAATGCCGTCTGACCGGCCCCGAAGCCGCAGTTTCCCGTGACACCGTAGCCGGCCCTTATTTTCAGGTCATCCAGCCAGCCGATGCCGTCCATCCAAGGCTCGGAAGATATCCGCCATCCTCCGGAGACCGCCCAGAAGTTACCCCAGCGATGGTCCTTGCCGAACTTGGACGACCCTTCGTGACGAAGACTCGCCGTAACCATGTAGCGGCTCTTGTAGCTGTAGTTGGCACGTCCGAAAAAGGCGATCAGACGGGTTCTCGGGTACTTGTACGAAGCCATTGATGCCCTTCCGTCCTTCAGCCAGTCTCCTGCTCCGATATCCCAGGCCCCGGTCCCGTCCACAGGGAAGTTGTAGTTTGTCATGTTGAAACTCTCGCTGTTCTCCTCATAGAAACTGTAGCCCAGGACAGCATTCACGGTATGGTCTCCAGCAAATACCCTGTCGAAGTTTATCGTAGGCTCGACAGAGACGTTTATGGTCTTGTTGAATTCATGGTAGGCCTCACCGTTGCGTCCGTTCTGTATGGAAGACCTGTGCTGGGAGGAAGTGTAGTTTGTTGCCTGCATCTGGCGGTCCTGCCAGCTGACAGTCGCCTGTGCGGAAAAGCCCAGAGGGAGGTTCAGTTTCACGTTGGCGTCGGCAAGTATCCACTTGTCTATCTTGTCCCTCTGCTTGAGCATCACGTCCGCTACAGGGTTGAAATAATAGTCGCCTCCGATTATGACATTGTATCCCGACGGGTTTTCCTCGTCATAGATCGGTTCGGTAGGATTCATCAGCATGGCTGCTGCGAAATTGTTGTTGGATGCCCTCTGGTCGCGGTGAGCCTCACGGTATTCGGTATGGACGTTGATTTCGAGAAGGTCGTCCAGGAGACTGAAACTTCCGTTGATTCTGCCGGAGTAGTCTTTCCTGTTGTCTCCGAGGGCGATACCTTTCTGGTCCGAGGCCACGAATGTGGCATATACCCTGGCCGCGCGGCTGCCTCCCGAAAGGTTCACGACATGACGGTGCGAGAATGCGCCTTCATTGAGCAGAGCCCCGTACCAGTCGTTGTCCGAGCCGAGATCGCTTCCCAGCCCGTAACGGAGGAATTCCTCACTGTTAAGCAGCTGGGGACGGTTGGAAACCTGCTCCGTCGAAAGCTCGGCCGTGTAGGAGAGTTTCAGAGGGCCTTCATTCGGCTTTTTGGTGGTTATGAGGATGACGCCGGCAGCCGCCCTTGTACCGTAGATGGCTCCTGCAGAGGCGTCCTTCAGCACATCGATGGAAAGCACGTCCTCGAAATTGATGGCCCTTATGTCCGCACCCGGCACTCCGTCCACAACCACCAGCGGAGAAGCCGCGGCATTTATGGATGCCACACCCCTGAGCTGCATGGAGGAACTGGTGTTAGGGCTGGAGGTCTCGGTGATTGTCATACCCGAGATCTGTCCCTTCAATGCCGTGGCTATGGTCGAACCGCCCTGTCCGGCAAGGAGGTTTTTCGCGGAAATGGAAGTGATTGAACTGGTCACGGCCTTTTTCTCCATCGTACCGTAACCGACGACCACAATCTCGTCGAGCATGTTCATGTCTTCCTGCAGGACAATATTCACCGGTGCCTCCGACTCTATCCTGACTTCCTTTGTCACGAAGCCGAGATAGGAGACGGAGACCTTTGCAGGATACGGTGCCTCGAGAGACCATTTTCCGTCCAGGTCGGTAAGGGCATACTCGTTACCCCCTCCCACGAGGAGGACTGTAGCCCCGGCCAGAGGGGCCCCGGAATCATCCACGACCACCCCGGACAGCCGTCCGCGGGCCTTGCCGGCCCTCTCGGTGGCGGCAGAAGTGTTGTCCGGGGCAAAGGTGAACGTGTTGTCCACACGGGTATATTTCAGTCTCGTGATGGCGGAAATCCTGTCGAGGATATCGACGAGCATGGCATCCTGCATCTTGAGGGTGATCCTGGGTGCCTTGTCCGCTATGCTCTCGTCGAAAAGGAAGCTGCACCCGGTAAGCCGCTGAAGCTCTGCCAGGGCTTCCGGAAGGGAGGAGTCCCTGAGGTCTATGTAAAGACCTGTCTCCCGGATGGAGCCGTCGTCAGCCGTGTCCTGCCCCGACGCGGGAAGAACCGCCAGAATGAACGGCAGAATGATTAGGATAAGCCTGAAAAATCTGTAATCCATGTTGTTAGAACATAATGGTTGGTTAATAAACAATTTAGTAAATAAACAATAAGGTGTCTTCCGGTTGTCATCAGTTTTCGTGATATAATTATTACACCCGTCGGGACCGGTTCTGGGGGTAGGAAAATGTAAAAATTTTGTTAAATCCATTTTTGTCCTTTTCGTGCTTGCTTTTCGGAAAACAATTTATACATTTGTGGAGATGTCTTCAGGCACAGATGTGCATTCCGGTTGTTTTCGCTACAGATATCAAAAACCCCAAATATGAAGAGATTCATCCTTTTATCCATAATGTGCATCTCCGTGCTGTGGCAGGAGCATGCTTCAGCCGAGACACCGGAGACGGCACAATATGACCCGGTAGCATCCCCAGGAGCCTGTGTTGTATACGGCAACGCGAGATTCACCGTCCTTACACCGAGACTGATAAGGATGGAATGGTCCGCCGACGCCAGGTTCGAAGACAGGGCCACTCTCGGGATAGTGAACAGGAAGCTCGAGGTACCTGAATTCGACGTAAGGAAATCCGCCGGCTCCGTCACAGTACAGACAGAATACCTCACACTGAAATACCGCGGGAACGGAAAATTCTCCGGAGACAACCTTTCCATCACGTTCAGGACGGGAAGGGACGGAAAGGAGAAGGTGAAATGGTATCCCGGGGCAGACGCCTCCGGGAATCTCCTCGGTACTGCCAGGACCCTGGACAGGTGCGACGGAGAGACCGTCATCGACCCGTACGACCCGGGCATAATCTCGAAGGACGGCTGGGCCGTGATAGACGAGAGCGGCAGGCACGTGTTCGTCCCGGTGGACAGCGACTGGAAGAACTGGGTGGAGAGCAGGGACAGCACAGACAGGCAGGACCTCTATTTCTTCGGCTACGGGCATGACTACAAGGCCGCCCTCGGGGACTTCACGAAAATATCCGGAAAGATACCTCTCCCTCCGAAATACACATTCGGCTACTGGTGGTGCCGCTACTGGCAATACTCGGATTTCGAGCTCATAGACCTGGCCAGGCACTTCAAGGACTTCAACATCCCTATAGATGTCATGATCATAGACATGGACTGGCATGAGACCTGGTCCGAACTCAAGGCCGCCACCCCTCCGAGAACGCCGGGAGGAAGGCCGGGACTGGACGAATTCGGAGAGACCATCGGCTGGACGGGATATACCTGGAAAAAGGAATTTTTCCCGAATCCGGGGAATTTTCTGGAAGAACTGCACCGGATGGACATAAAGACCTCCCTGAACCTGCATTTCTGCAACGGCATACAGCCCTACGAGGAGCCTTACGACAGGTTCGTGAAGGACTACCTGTCCCGCACATCGGACTATGACGGTCCGGAAGGATATCTCAGGGAGGACGGCAGCAAGGTCCCTGTCCCGTTCAGGATAGACCAGATAGAGTGGACGGACGCCTATTTCAATTCCGTAATACGGCCCCTGGAAAACATGGGGGTCGACTTCTGGTGGCTCGACTGGCAGCAGTGGAAGGACAGCCACTACACTCCGGGGCTCAGCAATACGTTCTGGCTCAACTATGCCTTCTTTCATGACAAGATACGCCAGACCGAATCCCAGGGCGTCTATGCCCCGAGACCGATGATCTACCACCGCTGGGGCGGCATAGGCAGCCACCGCTACCAGGTAGGCTTCTCCGGGGACACCTTCGCGACATGGAAGGTGCTCGGGTATCTCCCTTACTTCACGGCCACCGCATCGAATGTATGCTACGGCTACTGGGGACATGACATAGGCGGGCACCAGCAGCCTTCCGGAGTGCACAGCACCGATCCCGAGCTTTATACGCGCTGGCTCCAGTCCGGGGTGTTCACACCTATATACAAGACCCACTCCACCAAGGACATGTCCATGGAAAAGAGGTTCTGGGTATTCCCTGACCACTTCGACGCCATGCGTGCTGCCATAAGGCTCAGGTATGACCTCACCCCGTACATCTACACCGCGGCAAGGCAGGCATACGACACTGGCATCTCCATATGCAGGCCTCTGTACTACAACTGGCCTGAAGACGACGAGGCATACGTCCGGACCCAGGAATTCATGTTCGGCGACGACATCCTCGCCACCACGGTATGCGAGCCTGCGGACTCGGTCACCGGCCTGGCAAAGAGGACGATGTGGTTCCCTGAAGGCAGCGACTGGTACGATGTCTCCACCGGTATCATGTACAAGGGAGGGACGGAGCACGAGCTCCTGTACACCATAAACGAGAACCCTTACTTCGTGAAGGCAGGTGCGGTGATACCTATGGCCGGGGCCGGGATATCCAACCTCCAGGGGCAGGACCCGGAACTGAGGCTCCTCGTGGTTCCCGGGACCGGGGAAAGCAGCACGGAAGTCTATGAAGACGACGGCTCCACCCAGGCATACGGCACCGAATACGCCTTTACCCGGATAACCAGGAAGTCGGATGCCGGCTCCCTCGAGCTGACGGTGCTGCCGAAAGAAGGTTTCTTCAAGGGGATGCTCGACGAAAGGAAAGTAAGCATAATGCTCGACGGCTTCCGTGTCCCGGAGAAAGTGTTCGTGAACGGGGAGGAGGTGCCTTACTCGAGGTTTGCGGAATTCGATTCCAAAGACGGAAGGACCGTCTGGGGATATGACGGGGACGACCTCACGGCCACAATCTATACAGCCACTGCCCCTGCAGACGAAACACTGACCGTGAAATGCCTTTTCGACGGCAGCTCCGAACTGTACCAGTCCGGGGCGAAAGGTCTCATCAGGAGGATGATGGCCCTTACTCCGGAGACCAAGCTGATGGTCGAGCAGTATGTCATGCACGGGATGCAGCTTCCTGTGGAGTTCCTCGGCATAGCCCAGTGCGGCAGCTACATCACCGAAGATCCGGGGAAAGCCGACGAGATGCTCCGGAACATGGATGTCCGGGCCATGGAAAGCAAGTTCGGCAGCTATGACAGGCTCCCGGACACCTTCAAGGAAAAGCTGGCTGCACAGACGGTATTCGGCAGGCAGACCGGGAACGGTGGCAACACCCCTGGCACACATTGAGGAGTAGGACATGATCCGCAGACCCGACAACGAACTGGTAAAGCAACTCGCGGCAGGAGATGAAGAAGCCTTCTGCGAGTTGTATGCGTGCTACTGGAAAAAGCTGTGCAATTTCTGCAGCCGGTTCCTTGAATCGTACGACCTGGCCGAGAACTATGCCCAGGACATCTTCATGAAGATATGGGAGAACCGCGAGCTTCTCGACCAGGAAAAGTCATTCTCCTCCTACCTGTACACGATAGCCAGGAACAAGGTCCTGAACTACCTGCGGCATGTGGCAAGGTCGGAGACCCTCAGCAGGAAATATATCCAGGCCTACTCTGACAGTCCGGAATACGAGCCGGAATGCGGGGAGGAGCTGCTGGAGAAAGACTACTTCGCACTCCTTCGGCAGGCTATCCTCCGGCTCTCCCCGCGGCAGCGGCAGGTCTTCTGCATGAGCAGGAACGGCAACATGACACACAAGGAGATAGCAGAACGTCTCGGGCTGTCCGTATATACCATACAGGAATATATGTCGGATTCCCTGAAGTCCATCAAGGACTATGTATCGAAACATTCCGACATCATATTCCCTCTGTTATTGATTTTTTTCAACCTGCATTGACACCATGGACGGGAAAGAATTGACAAAGGAGCTGGTTGTAAAGTATATCAACCACACCTGCACTGTTGAGGAACTGAAGATGTTCCTCGCGATAATGAGGGACAGGACCGGAACCTTCGACGAATTCGATGACGCAGCAAGGGAATACTGGCTCCGGGAACCCGTGGAGGATGTAGACAGCAGGGCCTACGAGATATACAGGAAGGAAGCCCTGAAACTGATAGGAAAAGGGAAAAGCCGGACCAGGCGGGTGCATGCCGGCAGGGCTGTGGCGGTCGCCGCGACTGTCGTCATAGTCCTGACTGGAGGATTCTTCACCACGAGGCAGGTGGTCAGGGACAGGATAGAAAGGCAGCTCGCCTCCTACGAGACCATGGCCACGGCACCAGGGGAGATAAGGGAAATAACCCTTCCGGACGGGACCGCAGTGACCCTGAACGTAGCCAGTACCCTGAAATACAACGCCAGGTACGGCAAGGAGACCCGGGATGTCTGGCTCGACGGGGAGGCGTTTTTCGATGTCACGGCCGATGCCGGCTGCCCGTTCCGCATTCACGCGCGTGAGCTGGATGTAACCGTCAAGGGTACCTCCTTCAATGTCAAGGCCTATCCGGACGACGACTGGAACTCCGTGACGGTGCGCTCGGGGAAGGTCGGTGTATCCTACGGGAATGACGACATCATAATGAACCTGCTCCCGGATGAGGAGATTGTCATAAGCACCTCCGGCAGTTCCGCGTCAAAGCACAGCGTAAATACGGAAAAGTCCCTGTCCTGGATGAAGGGGAGCCTGGTCTTCAGACAGCAGACATTGCCGGAGGCCATCAGGATGCTCCGCAGGTACTACTCCTGCGACATCGAGCTGCGGGACACTACGTCGGGAGCGAGGCTCTCCGGTACGCACGACAACAAGTCCATAGAGTCCGTGCTGGAGTCCATCTGCTTCTCCGCCGGGCTGCACTACAGGCAGGAAAACGGAAAGTACATCATCTATTGAGATTGAGGAGCCGCCTGCGGGACGATACTGGAAACAATAACCAATCTATTTTATAAAATGAAGATAAAAGCATTGTTACTCTGCCTGCTGCTTGCAGGCACATTCACGGATCTCGACGCCGGGATCCTGCTCCCGAGCGTGTTCTCGGACAACATGGTACTGCAGCAAAACTCGGATGTCGCTTTCTGGGGCAAGGCCGACCCGGGAGACAAAATCGAGATTTCTGCTTCCTGGACATCTGAAAAGGCCGTCACCAAGGCCGGCAAGGACGGGAGCTGGTCCGTAAAGGTGGGCACTGCCGCCGCCGGAGGGCCGTACACAATAGCCATCACCGCCGGGAAAGACAGGGTGGACATAAAGAATGTCCTGCTGGGCGAAGTCTGGATATGCTCCGGGCAGTCCAACATGGAGATGCAGATGAAGGGATTCGCCGGGCAGCCGGTCGACAACTCTGCCGACTATATATGCAGCGCCAGGCCGGAGACCCCGATCAGGTCCTGCAACCTTAAACGTGTCAAGTCCCTGGAAGAGGAGTTCGACTGCCCTGCGACCTGGTACGAGCACACCCCTGAAGGAGTGTCCGAGGCCAGCGCCACAGCCTATTTCTTTGCAATGCGGCTCTACAAGACGCTCCGTGTCCCTGTGGGCATCATCAACGTTTCCTGGGGAGGGACGCCGATAGAGGCCTGGATGGACAAGGATGTGATAGAGAGCGAATTCGCCGGAGAGTTCGACCTGGACAGCTACAAAACGGGCAAGTTCCGTGAGAAGAACCCGCACAAGGTTGCCGGTGTCCTCTACAACGGGATGCTGCACACCGTCATCCCGTTCACCGCGAAGGGTTTCATCTGGTACCAGGGATGTGACAACAAGGACCGTTTCGAGCAGTACAAAAGGCTTCAGCCGGCCTTCGCCAGGATGCTCCGCGAACAGTGGGAGAACGAGGATATGCCGTTCTACTTCACACAGATAGCCCCTTACAGCTACGGTGCACCCCAGGAAAGGGTTGCAGGCTACATGATGTGGGCACAGGCCCAGACCCTGGACATGATCCCGCACAGCGGTATGGCCGCCACCCACGATGCCGGGGAGCTGGACTGCATCCATCCGGCCAACAAGAAGGCGGTCGGTGACAGGCTCGGCTATCTTGCCCTTGTAAACGACTACGGCATAAAGGGCATCGACCCTAATCCTCCTGTCTTCAAGAGCGTGGAATTCGACGGGGAGAAGGCCCGCGTGAAGTTCTCTGTCGGGAAAATGGGACTCAGCCCTATAAACATGGCCCTGCCGGGCTTCGAGCTCGCCGGGGAAGACAAGGTCTTCCACCCTGCCACTGCGCGCGTTGTGGGCGACAAGAGCGTCATTGAGGTAACGAGCCCGGAGGTAAAGGCCCCTGTAGCCGTCCGCTACGGCATGAGGAACTGGTCCGAAGCCACGTTGTTCAACTGCTCCGGCATCCCTGCAAGCCCGTTCCGGTCCGACAATTGGGAGTAAGCGAATATCAGCGAAATAAGACGGCCGGCGGCCATCTGCGCTCAATCGTGTCTTCCGATTGAGCGCAGATATTCCAGGAGCAGTTCCGGACGGTCGGTCTGTATCATCGAGACACCCATATCCACGTACTTGCCGTAGACATCCCCCGGATCTGCAGCAGCGAATGCGGCATCATCGTCATTGCCGGGACCTCCGCACAGGGAAGGCCACAGGGTGTTGACCCAGAGCTTGGAACCTGTCCTGTGTATGGCTGCCACGCATTCGTCCAGTTCCCTGCCCGGTCTGGTCCAGCAGACCTCGTATGCCATCGGCACCACTCCCTTCTCCTGGTATTCGGCGAAGAGGGCCTGGCCTGAAGGCTTGTTGATGTCTATTACAGGCATATACAGGAGGTTGGTATCATGTTTTGCCATATCCTCCCTGACCTTTCCGACACTGCTTTTTCCCTTCATCAGCACCTGTCCCGTAACCCCGAGCTCCTCTGTCAGGGCTATGACCATATCATAGTAGTCATAGGCCT
This sequence comes from Candidatus Cryptobacteroides merdigallinarum, assembly GCA_017694655.1. GTDB lineage: Bacteria > Bacteroidota > Bacteroidia > Bacteroidales > UBA932 > Cryptobacteroides > Cryptobacteroides merdigallinarum. Next base: position 12,583 of record JADIMQ010000048.1, on the reverse strand, counting down.
TGTCGACATTCACGAGTATCCTGTCCTTGCAGCAAAGCAGGGCTTCCTTCAAGGTAGGCATCTTCAAGGTGTCGATCACGACGTTATGGGCCCTCTTGAGATTGAACGTCATAAGGGAGTCGTACGTGATGTCACTTACCCGTCCTTTCCCGTTCGTGGTACGGTCTATCGTATTGTCGTGGCAGAGGACAAGCACGCTGTCCCTGGTCATGCTGACATCAATCTCCACCATATCCGCACCCATACGGATGACCGACTCGATGGCCGGTATGGAGTTTTCCGGATAGTTCCGCCAGTCTCCCCTGTGCGAAATCACAGCCACATAATCAGACTCCGGGTCATTAATCTCCGCAAGTATCTTCTCCGTCCTTGTAGCATACTGAAGCCCATTAGACTGCGTACACGAAAGCACTGCGGCAAGAACCGCAAGTGCAAAAAGAAATTTCACCAAAGTTTTCATTATCATTTCCATATATTAATGTCAGTTGCTTCTCCCTCTCCGGGAGACCGTCACAGACTATTCGTCTGCTTCCCGGCGATGTTCGATGCAATTCAACAAGTTAAATTCATCGGACTCACGTTATATTACATACCAGACATATCGGTCACTTCGTACGGGTTCTGCCCCGTAGCGCGATATGCCGTAATCCATGTGGTAGCCGTCACGGGTAAGGTTCATATCATTGTCAAGGGACGAGGTCCTGAGGTTCTGGAGCATCGCGCCAGTCGAGATGATACCGTCGAAATCGATATTGTCCATCACGTTCTTGCCGAAATCCGCAATCACTTTCCACATTTCCTCCTGGTCATCCCATGTGATGTACGGCTTGGTGGCAGTACCTATCTTGCCCATATCGAAATATGCCTGCGAAAGGATGTAGTAGATCTGCGGCATCGCCCCTGAAGGCGAACTGGATTTTATCTTGTTCACAAGACCCGAGATATTGTCCAAGGCATCGGAGTTCCACGCCCAGGCAGCCTTGTTGCCGGTGTGCTCCTGTATCGTCACAACATCCCAGTGCCGGCTTGAGACCACTTCCTCAAGACTCTGCCCTGTCGTTTCGGTCCATATTGCAGAACCGGGAGCGCAGTCATACCGCTTGTAGTCCGTTGATGTGCTCCATCCCGCATAATACTCGGATATGAGACGACCGCCATAATACATGTGAGTGAGCTGGACCTTGTCGATACCGGCAGCATCGAGGATACCCGGAAGATGCTCCACCGCGTCCTTGGTGAAGCTGTTGCCGATGAACAGGATGCTGAACTCGGCATCTCCGGTGCCGGCTCCCGGGTCGGTCGTGCCTACCTGATATGTGATGTTCTCGAAGTTCGTCTGTACGCCGCTTCCGACGACTCCGAGATATTTCTCCTGCTCTGCCTCTGTATATGAGTCATACACAGGGTTCCCGCCGTTGTAAGAGCCCAGCTTTCCGCCTGCGGTGCAGTTCTTCCACGTCGCGGCAGCACTGTTGTAGCCCCAGAACAGGCCCCGGTTAGTGTCATCGGAAAGGATGACGCCGTAGTTGGCGCAGTTCTCGAATGTCGCCGTGTTTGTCAGGCAAGATATGCCTCCCACACGCGCACCTGTTATGGATGTAAGGTTGCCGTAGTTGACGCATCCGGTGAGGGAGACGCCGCTCCCTGTGTAGCAGGTTATGTTCCCGAGACGTCCGCCACCATCCTTGAAAAAGCTGTTGGTCTGGTTGCCGTGGTTTATGCAGTTCACAAGGCGGGTGCTACTGTTGCAGGATCCGACGATGCCTGCAGACCAGGCCGTAGCCGAGGTTATGTTGCCGTAGTTCGAACAGTCGGATATGGTGTTGACCACAGATGCTCCGGAAACAGCGTGGGCGAACGACACGATTCCGGCTATATGATATCCCGTAGCCCCGGCATTGGCGTTCTTATCGGCATTCTCAGCCTCGATCCGTCCGTAGTTGTGGCAGCTGTCGACCGTGACCCCGTCTGTGGAGCTATACACCTGTCCTATGAGTCCCATACCCATAAAGCTGTTTCCGGACTGTCCTCTGAAAGTCATGGAGGCGTAGCTTGTCACATCGCGGACTGTAGCATCGCATACATATCCGGCGACCACCCCGCTTGCACACGAAGCAGTAGCCGTGACTTCAAGGGAGCAGGAGGCGTCGAAAATTATGTTCTGTACTGTCGCTCCGGGGGCAAGGGTGCCGAAAAAGCCGTAGTTCTCCCCTGCCTGTGCCCCGTCCGAGACAAGCTTCAGGTTGCTGATACGCCGCCCGTTGCCGTTGAAATTGCCTGTCCAGGCATTGCCCGTGATTTTTGCGTCAGACGCACCGGCAGGGCATACCGCATTCCCGATTGGGGTCCAGTCCGATACCGACGACATATCGATATTGGCATAGAGGTTCACTCCTCCATCCTCGTCCTGCCATTGTTCTATGGATGCGCCGGAGTTCACAGCCTCCGCAAACTCCACGAGGTCTGCTGCCGTGTATATCCCGGCCGGTCTGTCCTCGCCGTAGAATATTATGTTGCTTATCCTGGTTGCCTTGTCGGCTGTATACTGACCGATATAGTCCATATAGTTGTCGAGTGTGACGGTCTCCATCACATATTCCCCTCCGTTGTAGGTCCCGACACTGCCGCCGACTACCACGTCCTCGACTTTTTCGAAGTTGCTGAAATTGGCGGCAATAAGTCCTCTATATTTAGTATTGTCACTGATTATGTCCCCGTAATTTCCGCCTCCAGAAATAGAAGCAGAAGAGGAATTAAGCAGGCATATAAGTCCTCCCACCTGGGCGTCCGAGCCTCCCGTCATTACCGCATCACCATGGTTTTCAGTATCTCCTGTCAAGACCGAGCTTTGCGCTGACTTCATCGAAAGCGGCAGACGACATTTCCCTGTCCTCCGCTTCCATTTCCGACATCAGCGTCTCCAGCATTTCCTGGACCTGCGGTTCATCAAAATGTTCAGCAAGCCAGTCCTGCACCAGGGCCTCTTCCTGAGGGGTCAGCTGTCCGTAGAAGTATTTTTTCAGAAATTCCATATTTGCCTGTTCCGCTATAAGAACAGGACAGGGCCTACTGTTACGTAAGCCCTGTCCTGTTTTTTTTCATCATAATCAGAATTCCATCGTAAACTCAATAGGATAATGGTCCGACGGATTGCAGAAATTGCTCAGTTTCCGGGGATCCCTCGATGCCGTCGCGAAACCGTCGGTGATAGTCCTGGCCGAGGTTATGTGCCCGAGCAGGGGTTCCGTGACATAGATGAAATCCACACGGCGTCCGGAAAAGGTGCTCTTCCGGTATTCGCCCGGGTAGAAGTGCTCCATAATGTCGATGTACGGAGTGCTTGACCTCACGTAGTCATGCAGCAGGAAGGCCTTGTCGTCCTCCGGCCTGCCGAGATGCGGATTATCGACACGGGATATCGCGTTAAAGTCCCCGGCCATCATCCAGAGGTCCCGGCCTTCCGGGTCATGCTCCAGTATTGTCTGGCTGCAAATGTACTTCATCTCGGCCGCACGGAAAATGTCCCCTCCGTTTTCAGCCGCACTTTTTTTCTTGTCTTCGGCCATATAGGCATACTTCTGGGGATAAGTATGGACTGTGACGATATTGACCTGTTTCCCGTCTATGTCCGCTACCACATATCCGGCCCCATGGACGACAACCGTATCCCGGCCGTTCCCGTTGATCCGCTCCACCGTCTTCAGGGGATATCTGGAAGTCACCACCTGCGGGAACTCATCCCTCTTCCCCGCCAGGCAGACATACCGGTGCCCGTATCTGCTGGCCAGCATATCCCAGTTGTACGGGAGGTACTTGTCTTCGGCCGGCATGACATCCGCTGTCCCGGTACGGTATATTGACTCCGCTTCTGCCCAGATGCAGATGTCAGGATCTTCCTGCCTGACAAATTCCACGAAATTGTCATAATTGTTGCCTTGGTCGGACCACATCCCGTTCTGGATGTTCCAGTACAGGACCTTGACGGTCTCCGGTTCTCCGCTGCATCCGGACAGGATACACAGCGCGGCTGCGGCGGACAGGAATGAAAGGATCTTTCTCATGTCTGTTGTGTATTTAACTTCAGTTGACTTTCTGCACATCCATACCTTTCCTCAAGTCCCTGAGGGCAAGCTCGATATGCTTTTCCACCGTCCGTACGGAAATGTTCAGCTTTACGGCAATCTCCATGTTGCTCATGTGTATGTAGCGGCTCATCTTGAAGATGGCCCTGCGCTGCGGCGGAAGCATTTCTATGTTTTTCTGCAGTATGGCATTAGTCTCGGAGAAGTTGAGCCAGTCATCCACGGCGCACAGCGGTGAGAGACCGTCATGCCGGATGGAAAGAGGAACATTCTGCAGGCGTCGCGAACGGAGGACATTGAAAGCCTCGTTGCGTGCCATCACGAACAGGTAATTCTTCAATGACTGCTCCGGATTCAGAGAACAGCGGTTGAACCACAGCTTCATGAAGCAGTTCTGCGCTATGTCTTCGGCTTCCGCCGGGTTCTTCAGCAATCCGGCAATAAAATTACGGAGCATCGGATAATACTTGTGGAATATCTGTTCAAACGCCTTTATGTCTGAGTCTGCCTTTACCCGGACAGCCTGCATGGCAGTGACAAGGTCTTTGTCAGAATATTTCTTTTCAGAGTCCATGTTCCAGAAAATTGTCCGGGCAAAAATACTGTATTAAGAACAATCCGACGTGGACGGACACGTAAAATATTTGTTAAAAAAATCCGGCCCGAAACTGGTACGGACCGGATCTTTATGGAATGTACGGCATAGCCATACCCCGATTACTCGGCTTTCTTCTCCTCTGCTGGAGCAGCCTCTGCGGCAGGAGCTTCTGCAGGCTCGGCCACCGGGGCCTCTACAGTCTCTTCAGCCTTTGCCTCGGCTGCCACAGGAACTTCTGCGGCAGGTGCCTCGGCTGCAGCGGCCTTCTTGGAGCGGCTGCGGCGGGTAGTGGTCTTCTTTGCCTCCTTCTTAGGAGTAGAAGCAAGTGCTGCCTCGTTGAAATCCACCAGCTCGATGAGCGCCATGTCAGCACCGTCACCGTGACGGAAGCCGGTCTTCAGTATCCTGGTGTATCCTCCCGGACGGGAAGCGACCTTCTGGGAGACAGTTCCGAAAAGTTCCTTCACGGCCTCCTTGTTCTTCAGGTAGCTGAACACCACACGGCGTGAGTGGGTGGTATCCTCCTTCGACTTGGAAATGAGAGGTTCCACATACATCTTGAGAGCCTTAGCCTTTGCTACGGTAGTAATGATGCGCTTATGCTCGATAAGAGAGACAGCCATATTCGCAAGAAGGGCCTTGCGGTGACCGCTCTTACGGCTAAGATGATTGATTGCTTTATTGTGCCTCATACTTTATACAGTCTTTTTCTTTGGTTCAATATTATACTTCGATACATCCATACCGAAAGACAACTTCATCTTCTCCACAAGGAGGTCTATCTCATTGAGAGACTTCCTTCCGAAGTTCCTGAACTTCATCAGCTCAGACCTCGAATAGGAAACCAGGTCGGCGAACGTATCTATATCTGCCGCTTTCAGGCAATTGTAGGCCCTCACTGAAAGTCCCATGTCGGAAAGCTTGGTAAGGAGCAGATGCCTCATCCTGAGTGACTCCTCGTCAAGCTCCTTGGAATCCGACTCCACCGCGCTCTCGAGCGAGAGTTTCTTCTCGTCGGTGAACAGCTTGAAGTGGTAGATAAGGATGTTTGCCGCTTCCTGAAGGGCGAGCTTCGGGGTAATGGAGCCGTCAGTTATGATTTCAAGAGTCAACTTTTCATAGTCGGTCTTCTGTTCCACACGCCAGTTGTCCACAATCCAGTTCACGTTCTTGATCGGGGTGTAGATGGCATCCACCGGGATGGTCCCGATAGGAGTATCCGAGTCCACATTCTCGTCGGCAGGGACAAAACCGCGGCCCTTGCTGATATTCAGAGATATCTCCAGCTTTACAGAAGGTTCGAGAGAACAGATGTGCAGCTCCGGATTCAACACCTTGAAAGAAGACAATCCTTTTGAGATATCCTCTGCGGTAAACTCCTGTTTGCCGCTGATCACGATGTTTGCTACCTCGGAATCTACAGTTTCAACCATTCTCTTGAATCTCACCTGCTTGAGATTAAGAATAATGTCCTGCATCCCCTCGATCACGCCCGGGATGGTGGCGAACTCCTGGTCCACACCCGATATCCTGACCGAATTGATAGCAAAACCTTCCAGAGAAGACAACAGGATGCGGCGGAGGGCATTCCCGATGGTCTGTCCGTATCCAGGCTCAAGAGGCCTGAACTCGAACCGGCCGACAGTGTCCGTCCCTTCGAGCATTATTACCTTGTCCGGTTTCTGAAATGCTAAGATTGCCATATTATAAATCTTTTGGTGTTAATTATTACTTGGAGTACAACTCGACTATGAGCTGCTCGTTGATCGTCTCCGGGATTTCCTCCCTTACAGGGACATTGAGGTATTTTCCTGTGAGAGCCTTGCTGTCGAACTCTATCCAGGAATACTTCGGAGCGGAAGCCACGCAGTTCTGTATCACCTCAAGGCTCTTGGATCTCTCCCTGACGGCGACCACGTCACCAGGTTTCACCTGTGCCGAAGGGATGTTGCACACGACACCGTTCAGGGTGATATGGCAGTGTGAGACGAGCTGTCTTGCAGCCGCCCTTGTCGGGGCTATCCCCATACGGTACACGATGTTGTCGAGACGGGACTCGAGAAGGAAGATAAGGTTCTCACCTTTCTGGCCCTTCATACGGGAAGCCTTCTCGTAAGTGTTGCGGAACTGCCTCTCGAGCACCCCGTAGGTGTACTTCACTTTCTGCTTCTCCTTGAGCTGGATTCCGTACTCGGAAGTCTTCTTGCGCTTTCTTGCCAGGCCGTGCTGTCCCGGAGGGTAGTTCCTTTTCTCGAAATCCTTGTCTGTGCCGAAGATAGGCTCGCCGAATTTACGCGCAATCTTAGTAGTTGGTCCGATATATCTTGCCATAGTAATTTTCCTTTATCAATAAAAATTAAACTTTACGACGGCCTTTTGGTCGGCATCCGTTGTGCGGCATAGGTGTGACGTCGATGATCTCGGTGATCTCGATACCTGCCCCGTGTATAGTCCTGATAGCGGACTCACGCCCTGCGCCCGGACCTTTCACGTATGCCTTCACCTTGCGGAGCCCGAGATCGTATGCAGTCTTTGCTGCATCGGCTGCGGCCACCTGGGCTGCATACGGGGTGTTCTTCTTGGAACCCCTGAACCCGCTTTTTCCTGCGGACGACCAGCTGATGACCTGACCTATGCTGTTGGTGAGGGTCACAATCACGTTGTTGAAGGTTGATGAAATATGAGCCTCGCCGTATGCGTCAACCTTTACAACTCTCTTCTTGCTTGTTGATGTCGTTTTCTTTGCCATAATTCATCTCCCGTTATTTGGTCGCTTTCTTCTTGTTGGCGACTGTTTTCTTCTTGCCCTTCCTTGTGCGGGCGTTGTTCTTGGTACTCTGTCCGCGTACCGGCAGGCCGATACGGTGACGGATTCCCCTGTAGCATCCGATATCCATCAGACGCTTGATGTTCATCTGGATAGCGGACCGAAGCTCGCCCTCGATCTTGTACTCGGTTGCAATCACGTTACGGATGCCCGCGATCTGCTCATCGTTCCATTCGCCTACTTTCGTGTCGAAATCTATCCCGAGCCCTGACAGAATCTTCCTCGCTGAGCTGCGTCCGATTCCGAAGATATAGGTCAGACCTATCTCTCCTCTCTTGTTGTTAGGTAAATCAACTCCGGCTATTCTTGCCATAATTCTATCTTGCTTTATTTATTATACAACTGAATAAAAATTATCCCTGACGCATTTTGAACTTTGGGTTCTTCTTGCAGATCACGTAAAGGCGGCCTTTACGCTTCACGATCTTGCAGTCCTCGCTGCGCTTCTTTATGGATGCTTTTACTTTCATTATCGTAAACTTTTAAAAATGCTGCATCCCGGCATCACCCGGTCCGCAATCTGTTTATTTGTACCTGAAAGAAATTCTTCCTTTTGTCAAATCGTACGGTGACATTTCGACCCTTACCCTGTCCCCCGGCAGAATCTTGATGTAGTGCATCCTCATCTTTCCGGAGATATGGGCCAGAATCACATGACCGTTCTCCAACTCTACCTTGAACATTGCGTTAGGAAGCGTCTCTACTATGACACCCTCTTGTTCTATAGCTGACTGTTTCGGCATTAAAATATCACTTTAAAATTCAACATCGGGCTTCTCAATAAAATCAAAGGTCGACAGTACTTCAGGAACGTCTTTCCGGACAACAACCGTAAGTTCGAAATGCGCCGAGTTCCTGTGGTCGGCGGTGTGTACTTCCCAACCATTTTTTGCTATATACACACCTCTCGTACCAGCATTAATCATCGGCTCGATACATATCGTCATCCCGTCCACGAGCCTCGGGCCCCTGCCCGGCCTGCCGAAATTCGGCACCCCGGGATTCTCGTGCATCTCCCGTCCGATCCCATGACCTTCGAGTTCACGCACTACGGAGAATCCGAACGACTCTGCATACGATTGCACCGCGTATCCGATATCACCGATCCTGTTACCGTGCACCGCCTTCTCTATCCCCTTGTACAGGGACTCCTTGGTGACCTCCAGAAGCTTCCGGGTCTCCGCGTCCACCTCCCCTACCGGGAAGGTGTAGGCGGAATCACCGTTATATCCCTTGTACAGCGTGCCGCAGTCCACCGACACGATGTCACCCTCCTTCAGCACATAGCTGGAAGGAAAGCCGTGGACCACAACGTCGTTTACGGAAATGCAGAGGGCGGCAGGAAAGCCTTCATAACCCAAGAAGCTCGGAATAGCCCCGTGGTCACGGATAAAGGTCTCAGCCACCCTGTTCAACTCGAGAGTTGTCACACCCGGGGCGACGATCTTACCGACCTCAGCCAATGTCTTGGACACGAGAATTGCATTCTCGCGCATCAGCGCTATCTCTTCTTCAGTCTTCGGCCTTACCATAATCAATGATTTATATTGGTCTACAATCCTGAACGTCCTTTAAGGCGGCCAGTCTTCATGAGGCCGTCATAATGACGCATCAACAAATGGCTCTCGATCTGCTGGAGAGTATCCAGGACCACACCGACAAGAATCAGCAACGAGGTACCGCCATAGAAGCTGGCGAACTGGTTGTTGACGCCAAGAAGCATGGCGAATGCCGGCAGGATGGCGATCAGGGCAAGGAATATGGAACCAGGGAGAGTGACCCTCGACATTATGGTGTCGAGATACTCCACGGTCTTCTTTCCAGGCTTCACGCCAGGGATGAACCCTCCGTTCTTCTTCATATCCTCTGCCATCATCGACGGATTGACAGTGACGGCAGTATAGAAATATGTGAAAATAACGACGAGAAATCCGAATATGAGGTTATACCAGAATCCGGTATAGTTGCTCAAAGTTGCAGCGAGTCCCCTTGTAGCGTCGAACTGCGAGAATATCAGAGGGAACAGCATCAGGGCCTGCGCAAAGATAATAGGCATCACACCGGCAGCATTGATCTTCATAGGGATGTACTGGCGCACTCCGCCGTACTGCTTGTTCCCCACGATTCTCTTTGCATACTGTACAGGGACTTTCCTTACACCCTGCACAAGGGCGATGGCTGCCACGAACACGAAGAACAGGATGACCAGCTCCACGATGAGCAGGAGCACGCCTCCGGCGGTATTGTTCACCTTCTCACCGATCTCCGCCGTAAGGGCATACGGGAGGCGGGCGATGATACCGACCATGATTATGAGGGAGATACCGTTCCCGATACCCCTGTCGGTTATCCTTTCGCCGAGCCACATCACGAACATCGTCCCGCCTATCAGGATGATGGTCGACACGAAGTTGAACATGAAGTTGCTCCAGCCCAGGTTATGGACGGCAAGGAATGCGCTTTCCGGAATCTGGTTGTGGAGGGCAGCCATATAGGCAGGTCCCTGGATGCAGAGGATCACGATGGTGAGATACCTCGTGAGCTGGTTCATCTTCCTGCGCCCGCTCTCGCCTTCCATCTGGAGTTTCCTGAAATACGGCACGAATACTCCGAGGAGCTGTATCACGATGGACGCGGAAATGTAAGGCATCACACCGAGAGCGAAAATCGAAGCATTGCCGAAAGCTCCGCCGGAAAACATGTTCAGGAGCCCCACAAGGCCTTCCTGGGTGTTGTCCTGGAGATTGGCCAACTGCGCCGAGTCTATGCCCGGGAGCACGATGAACGAGCCCAGACGATAAACCAGCAGCAAAAGAATCGTGTACACGATTCTCTTGCGCAGTTCTTCAATTTTGAAGATGTTCTTGATAGTCTGTATAAACTTCTTCATTATTTCGTGATTGTAGTTGCAGTTCCACCCAGCGCCTCTATCTTGGAGACGGCAGCCTTGGAGAAGGCATTGGCCTTGACATCAAGCTTGGCAGTGAGCTCCCCGTTGCCGAGGATCTTCACAAGGGCTGTCTTGGACACGATTCCGTTCTGCTTCAGGAATTCCACATCGATGGCAGTCACGCCCATTTTCTCGGATATGGCCTGAAGGGCAGCGACATTCACCGGCACGTACTCAACCCTGTTGATGTTGTTGAAGCCGAACTTTGGAAGACGCCTCTGGATAGGCATCTGCCCGCCTTCAAAACCTATCTTGCGGGAATAGCCGGAACGTGCCTGGGCGCCCTTGTGTCCACGGGTGGAAGTACCGCCGTGTCCGGAGCCCTCTCCGCGGCCGATTCTCTTCTTTTTCTTTGTAGAACCCTTTGCAGGTTTCAATTCATGCAATTTCATTTCTCGATCCTCCGAATTTAAATTTCCTCAACTTTCACAAGGTGGAGAACCTTCTGAACCATACCTTTGGAAACAGGGGTAAGCTCTACCTCTACTGTCTGGTGAATCCTGTGGAGTCCAAGGCAGCGGAGATTGTCAATCTGCCTCCTGCTGGCTCCGTTCTTGCTCTTGATCTGGGTTATCTTCATTTTTGCCATTTCGTCATTCCTCCCGAATCATTAACCTTTAAACACTCTGCTCATAGGAATACCGCGAAGTCCGGCAATGGTATATGCATCCCTCATCTCAGCCAGCGCAGCCACAGTGGCCTTCACCAGGTTATGAGGGTTGGAAGATCCCTTGGACTTGGCCAGGACGTTCTGGATACCTACAGACTCGAACACTGCACGCATGGCACCTCCGGCCTTCACACCGGTACCTGGAGCCGCCGGCTTCATGAACACCCTTGCGCCGCCGAACTTGGCCTCCTGCTCGTGAGGAATGGTCTTGTTGAGGACCGGCACCTTCACAAGGTTCTTCTTGGCATCCTCTATGCCCTTTGAAATAGCTGTCGTGACCTCATTGGCCTTTCCGAGACCATAGCCAACCACGCCGTTCTCGTCCCCGACCACGACAATGGCGGCAAAGCTGAAGTGACGACCACCCTTAGTGACCTTGGTCACCCTTTTCACCGCTACAAGCCTGTCCTTGAGCTCAAGGTCAGATGTCTTTACTCTTTTAACATTCGTATTTGCCATAGTCTTAGAATATTAGGCCACCTTCACGGGCAGCTTCTGCCAAACTTTTAACTCTTCCATGATAAAGGTATCCGCCGCGGTCGAAAGATATGGTGGTGATACCCTTTGCGATAGCGCGCTCCGCTATGGCCTTGCCCACCAGGGCCGCAGCCTCCTTGCCGCACTTGCCCTTGCAGGATGCAGCAAGCGCCTTGTCGTTGGAAGCCGCGGACGCGAGGGTTATACCCTTGGTGTCGTCGACTACCTGCACGTAGATCTGCTTGTTGCTTCTGAACACGACCATCCTCGGTCTCTCAGCAGTGCCGTTCACAACCTTGCGGATACGGTAGTGAATCCTTCTTCTTCTTTCTATCTTATTCAATGCCATAACTCAATCTCCTATTATTTAGCACCTGCCGACTTACCGGCCTTGCGGCGTATCTGCTCGCCGACGAACCTGATACCCTTGCCCTTGTACGGTTCAGGCTTGCGCAGTGAACGTATCTTTGCGGCAACCTGTCCCACAAGCTGCTTGTCGCTGCTCTTGAGGACGAGCACAGGGTTGGCCCCTTTCTTTACAGGCTCGGCCTCGGCCTTCACTTCTGCAGGAAGCATGAAATGCACATCGTGGGAGAAGCCGAGTGAAAATTCAAGGATCTGGCCTTTGACGTCCACACGGTAACCGACACCGATGAGCTCCTGCTTGATGGTGTATCCCTCCGATACCCCGACCACCATGTTGTGGACAAGGGCACGGTACAGCCCGTGGAGCGAGCGGTGCCTCGGAAGATCGGTAGGACGAGTCAATCTAACTTCATTTCCCTCTACGGTTACGGTGATGTCAGGATCGACTTTCTGACTGAGTTCGCCGAGAGGTCCTTTAACCTTGACAACGTTGCCGGGGAGCACTTCTACAGTGACCTTGGCAGGAAGGTGTACAGGCAATTTACCAATTCTTGACATTATTCGATTCTTTTTAGATTAATATACATAGCACAGTACCTCGCCTCCGACATTC
>JADIMQ010000047.1 GCA_017694655.1 Candidatus Cryptobacteroides merdigallinarum | reverse complement strand
GGTCAAGGGAAGCGCGGAAAACCTTGAATCCGACCTCATGGAGGTGCTCGCCGAGAAAGGCAGCGCGGTGAAGGTCATAGAAGAGACCCTGATGTCCGGGATGGAGACAGTCGGGGAATACTTTGCGGAAGGGAAGATGTTCCTTCCCCAGGTGGTGAAATCAGCCAGGATAATGAAGGAGGCTGTAGACATACTCCAGCCGTACATCGGCGAAGGGGGCAGACAGGAGGAGAAGGCCTCGGTCTCCAGGCCGAAGGCAGTCATAGCCACCGTGAAGGGCGATGTACATGACATAGGAAAGAACATCACCGCCATAGTCCTGACCTGCAACGGATTCGACGTCACGGACCTCGGGGTCATGGTGGACAAGGAAAAGATTGTCGACACGGCCGTACGGACAGGAGCCGACATAGTGGGAGTGAGCGGGCTCATCACCCCTTCCCTGTACCAGATGGAGGAGATATGCCGTGAAATGGCAAGGCGCGGACTGGACCTCCCGCTGTTCATAGGCGGGGCCACCACTTCAGCCCTGCACACGGCAGTGAAGCTGGCCCCGCTGTACGGGCATGTCTTCTACGGGGCCGATGCCTCGGCCACCGCTGTCATGGCAAAAAGGTACATGGCCGACAAGGAGAAGTTCACCGAAGCGGAACACCGCAGGCAGCAGGAGATAAGGGACATGTACGCCAACAAGGAAAGAAGGGCTGTATCGGCTCCCCCTCCGGCTTTCCCGCCGGAGAGCTACCTCGGGACAGAGGAACTCGGAGTTTCATCCTTCCCGGCCAGGGACATACCGGCAGACAGCCTGAAGGAGTATTTCGACTGGAAACTTTTCTTCCTTATATGCAGGATAAAGGACACAGGCTCGGAAGCGGCAGCGGCCCTGAAGGAGGAAGCCGTGGAAAGACTCGGGAAGATGGAAAGGGAGGAAGGGCTGAAGATAACGGCAGCCTACGAGTTCTTCGGTGCCTGGGCTGAAGGGGAAACCGTACACCTTGAAAAAGACGGCGTCAGCTTCAGCATACCCATGCTGCGCCAGGAGGATGCCGGCCGGCTGAAAGACGGGAGGCCTGCCTGCCTGTCCCTATCCGACTACGTGCCCCAGGCCTCGTCCGGGATAAAGTCCGTATGCGGAATATTCGCCGTCAGCGCGGACACCTCCACAAGACAGGACCTCGTAGGCCAGGCCATACTCGACACCCTCGCGGAGGCAGCCTCCTGCATGATAGAGGACCAGATAAGGAAAGGGCTGAAGAAAGACGGGATGTCTGTCATAAGGCCTGCGGCAGGCTACCCGATACTCCCGGACCATTCCGTGAAGGCAGATATCCTGGAACATTTGAAAAATCCGGAAAAACTCGGTATCTTGCTGAGCGACAGCTACGGTATGAGCCCGGACGCCTCCATCTGCGGGATGATTTTCATCCACCCCGAGGCGCACTACCATGACATCAGGCACATCGGGGAGGAACAGTTCCGGAGCTATTGCCGCGCACGCGGACTGACAGAAGAACAAGGGCGGATCCTGCTCGGCCACCTCGCATGAGATCAGGATATATGGCGGAAATTTACTGCAGACATAGAACAAACGACTGGTAATGAAGATAAGAGACATACTGAAGGAGAGCCGGGAACCCTTCCCGTCCCTCGAGATTGTGCCGCCTCTGAAAGGCATCACGAACAAGGAACTGATAGAATCCATACGTCCGTTCATGGAATTCAGCCCGAAATATATCAACGTGACCTGCCACAGGGATGAATACGAGTACCGCAGGGAGGGGGACGGAAGCTTCTCGAGACACCTCGTCAGGAACAGGGTCAGCGAAGTCGCGGTCTGCGGGGCGATAATGTCGGCCTACAATATCGACGTGGTTCCCCACATCATCTGCGGAGGCAGCACCGCGGAAGAAATAGGCAACCGCCTCTACGACCTCAGGTTCATGGGTATTGACAACGTAATGGCCCTCCGCGGGGATTCCGTGGCCGGGGAAAAGAGATTCGTCCCGGCCGAGGGAGGATACCGCTACGCAAGCGAGCTGGTGGAAGCCATAAGGGGATTCGAGAAGGGCGACGGTTTCTTCAGCATCGGCGTGGGCGGCTATCCTGAAAAGCATTTCGAGGCCCCGAACATGGAGACCGACATCGAGAACCTGAAGAAGAAGGTGGATGCCGGGGCGGACTACATCATCACCCAGATGTTCTTCGACAACAAGGTCTACTACGACTATGTGGACAGGTGCAGGGCAGCCGGGATCAGCATCCCGGTAATCCCTGGGCTCAAGCCTCTCACCACGGCCAGGCAGGTCTCCCTGCTCCCGGAAGCCTTCTCCATAGACATTCCCGTGGAGCTGACCTCGGAAATACGTGCGGCCGGAGAGGACCGGCAGGCCATATACCGTATAGGGACGGACTGGTGCATCGCCCAGTGCAGGGACTTGCTGGCACATGGGGTCCCGGCAGTCCACTTCTACACCATGGGCAAGTCCGAGAACATTGTACGTATTCTCAAGGAATGTTTCTGAAGCTGTCCCGGCACAGGACAGACCTGCTGAAATACAATGCCATCCATAAAGGACAGGAGCTGATGCAGCTCTTCCTTTATGGATTTTTTTCGATATGGTGTTGTATTTATGCCCGACTTTTTCTTAAATTTGTTGTGATGGCCTCACGGCAACGGAAGGTTTTTCCGGCTGTGCCAGGGTGCCGCTACATTTGAAAAGGAGCTTAAAAACACAGTAGGATATGCAGAACAAATTGCAGGAACTGACCGACAAGTTGTACAACGAGGGTCTTTCAAAAGGAAAGCAGGAAGGGGAAGCCATCGTAAAGGAGGCCACCTCACAGGCAGACAGGATTCTGAATGACGCCAAGGCTGAAGCCGCCAGGATTCTTGCAGAAGCACAGAAGCAGGCCGGGGAGCTGCAGGCCAAGGTCAGCGGGGACCTGAAGCTGGCGGCAAGCCAGAGCATCGCGGCCACGAAACAGGAGATAGAACACCTCCTCGTGGGCAAGGTAGCCGACGCCGGAATCACAGGTGCCCTCACGTCCGGAGATTTCGTCAAGCAGGTGATAATGACAGTAGCCAAAGCGTTCAACCCGGACAATGCGGAACCTGCCGACCTGTCGGTCATACTCCCGGAAACGATGAAAAAAGAACTGGAACCGTTCCTCCGCAAGGAGCTTGCCGGTATCCTGAACGGCAAGGTGGAGGCCTCGTTCTCGAAGAAGGTTTCCGGAGGCTTCACCATAGGCCCCAAGGACGGGGGCTGGTTCGTCAGCTTCACTGACGAGACCTTCAGGGAACTCATCTCCAGCTACCTGAGGCCGGCCACCAAGAAGATCCTCTTCGGGGAATAACGGTCTTCACTAACATTGTCCCAGATGAACAATTACCAGTACATCATCGCCAGCCTCCCGGAACTTGCAATGGACGGGATGAAAGGTGAGAAGGACGCGGATGCCCTCATAGGAGAAATAAAGGGGCTGTGCTCGTCCCGTGACGTGTCCGTCATAGAGTTCCTCGAGTCGGGATACTCCGCAGGGAACCTGACGGCGGACTTCTATGCCAGGGCACGCTCAAGCAGGTGCCCCTTCATAAGGGAATGGTTCGGGTTCGACCTGAATGTCAGGAACGCCAAGGTGAGGTATCTCAACAGCGCCCTGGGCAGGGAAAAGGACAAGGACGTCATAGCCGCAGGGGACCCGGACAAAGACGCGGAGACAGAATTCGCGGAAGCCCAGGAACTCGGGACGGTGCTCGCCGGGAACAATATCCTGGACCGCGAGCGCGGCATAGACAGCCTCTACTGGAAAAAGGCGGACGAACTTTCCCTCTTCCATTATTTCGACCTCACGGCCATACTCGGGTTCATCGTGAAGCTGAAAATCATTGACAGGTGGATGAAGCTGGACGACGCAAGGGGGCGGGAGATGTTCAGGGAACTCGTCGACGAGGTCCGCGGCACCTTCAAGGGAGTGGAATTTTCCGGGAGTCCCCGGACCGGTTCCGGAAGGGAAAGGCCGGGATACTGAAAAACAGCAGAATGAAATCAATAATTGACAATATATGAAAAGTACAGGAAAGGTTACGGGCATCGTTTCAAACCTCGTCACAGTGGAGACAAACGGGCCGGTTTCCCAGAACGAGCTATGCTACGTGACATCGGAAGGCACGAAGCTGATGGCCGAGGTAATCAAGGTTAACGGCAGGTCCGCGGCAATCCAGGTGTTCGAGAGCACCCGCGGGATGAAGAACGGCAACGACGTGGAATTTGAAGGGAAGATGCTCGAAGCTACCCTCGGCCCGGGACTTCTGTCAAGCAGCTACGACGGCCTGCAGAACGACCTTACAACCATGACTGGAGTGTTCCTGAAAAAGGGGGAATACACAAAGGCTCTGGATGAGGAAAGGAAATGGGACTTCACCCCGATAGCGGCGGCAGGAGACAAGGTCGTGGCCGCCGACTGGCTCGGTGAAGTAAAGGAGGGATGGCTCCCGCACAAGATCATGGTACCGTTCTCTTTCAAAGGCGAGTACACGGTGGTCTCCGTGGCTCCTGCAGGGCAATACACAGTGGACCAGACCATAGCCGTCCTGAAGAACAGCGCTGGAGAGGACGTGGAAGTGACCATGACCCAGAAATGGCCGGTGAAAGTGCCGATAAGGGCATACCGCGAGAAACCGAGGCCTGAACGCATAATGGAGACCGGGGTGCGCGTGATAGATACACTTAACCCTATTGCCGAAGGCGGTACGGGCTTCATTCCAGGGCCTTTCGGATGCGGGAAGACTGTCCTGCAGCACGCCATTGCCAAGCAGGGAGATGCGGACGTCATTGTGATGGCCGCCTGCGGGGAGCGCGCGAACGAAGTCGTGGAGATATTCTCTGAATTCCCGGAACTCGTGGACCCGCATACGGGACGCAAGCTGATGGAGAGGACGACCATCATCTGCAACACCTCCAACATGCCGGTGGCAGCCCGCGAAGCCTCCGTCTACACTGCAATGACCATCTGTGAATACTACAGGGCCATGGGCCTGAAGGTGCTCCTCCTCGCAGACTCCACATCCAGATGGGCGCAGGCCCTGAGGGAAATGAGCAACAGGCTCGAGGAACTCCCGGGAGCCGACGCTTTCCCTGTGGACCTGTCCGCCATAATCTCGAGCTTCTATGCCAGGGCCGGGATGGTTGTGCTCAACAACGGGAAGACAGGCTCGGTCACGTTCATAGGAACGGTCTCCCCTGCCGGAGGTAACCTGAAGGAACCGGTGACGGAGTCCACGAAGAAGGCGGCGCGGTGCTTCTATGCCCTGGAGCAGAAAAGGGCAGACCAGAAGAGGTACCCGGCCGTGAACCCGATAGACTCCTACTCCAAGTACCTGGAATATCCTGAAATCCGGGATTACCTTGCTTCCAAGGTGGGCCAGGGATGGGCTGAAAAGGTGGAGAAGACCAAGAACATCATAAGGAAAGGCAAGGAGGCCAACGACCAGATAAACATCCTCGGGGATGACGGCGTGCCTATGAGCTACCATGAGATATTCTGGAAATCGGAGCTCGTGGACTTCATCATCCTGCAGCAGGACGCCTTCGACCCGGTAGACAGCCTTACCCCGATGGAGAGGCAGGAATACATGCTGAACCTCGTGCTGGACATCTGCGACAAGGACTTCAGCTTCGAGGACTACGAGGAGTGCAGGAATTTCTTCAAGGAAGTCATCAACCTCCTGAAGCAGATGAACTACTCGGAGTTCAGGAGCGACAACTTCAACAAATATCAGGAACAACTCAATAACATGACAGGCAATGGCAAATAAGGCATTTCAAAAGATATACACCCAGCTGGAGGCAATTACCAAGGCCACGGTATCCCTGAAGGCCAGGGGGGTCTCCAATGACGAGCTCGCCACAGTCGACGGACGGCTGGCGCAGGTGGTGAAAACCCGCGGGGACCTCGTTACACTGCAGGTATTCTCCGGTACGGAAGGTATTCCGACCGACGCCGAAGTTGCCTTCCTCGGGGAACCCCCTACCCTGAAAGTGGGAGAAGGGCTCGCCGGACGGTTCTTCAACGCATACGGACAGCCCATCGACGGAGGTCCTGAAATCGACGGGGAAAAGAGGGAGACGGGCGGCCCTTCCGTGAACCCGTACAAAAGGAAGCAGCCGTCGCAGCTTATCCCGACAGGTATAGCTGGCATAGACCTTAACAACACCCTTGTCTCCGGACAGAAGATACCGTTCTTCGCCGACCCGGACCAGCCGTACAACAATGTCATGGCGCAGGTCGCCCTCCGCGCCGACGTCGACAAGATAATTCTCGGGGGCATGGGCCTGACGAACGACGACTACCTCTACTTCAGGCACGAGTTCGAGAGTGCCGGAGCCCTGGACAAGATCATCAGCTTCGTGAACACGACCGAACAGCCGCCTGTAGAAAGGCTGCTCATACCGGACATGGCCCTTACTGCCGCGGAATATTTCGCCGTAGACAAGAACGAGAAGGTGCTCGTCCTGCTCACGGACATGACCCTCTACGCCGACGCCCTGAGCATAGTCAGCAACAGGATGGACCAGATACCTTCCAAGGACTCGATGCCGGGTTCCCTTTATTCGGACCTGGCAAAGATCTACGAGAAGGCCGTGCAGCTGCCTGACGGTGGCTCCATCACCATCATAGCGGTGACCACCCTGAACGACGGGGACATCACCCACGCGATACCGGACAACACCGGATATATCACGGAAGGGCAGCTATACCTGCGTGCGGACCCGGATTCCGGCAAGATCATCATCGACCCGTTCCGTTCCCTGTCCCGTCTGAAGCAGCTTGTGATAGGCAAGCAGACCAGGGAGGACCACAACCAGGTGATGAACGCCGGGGTACGCCTTTACGCCGATGCGCAGAATGCGAAGACAAAGCTGGAGAACGGTTTCGACCTGAGCGACTACGACCTGCGCTGTCTCGACTACGCCAGAGAATACGCCACGAGGCTCCTTGCCATTGACGTGAACATCAAGATAGACGAGATGCTCGACACCGCCTGGGAACTGTTCGGCAAATATTTCACCAAGGCAGAGACCGGAATCCGGCAGGACCTGATTGACAAATACTGGAAAATTTAACCGATGGCCATCAAGTTTCAATATAACAAGACATCACTGAACGACATGAGCAAGCAGCTCAAGGTCCGGCAGAGCGCACTCCCTACCCTGAAGAACAAGGAGTCCGCCCTGAGGCTCGAGGTCCGCAAGGCCAAGGCCAGGTCGGAAAAGCTGCTGGACGATCTCGATGCCGCCATGAAGGAGTACGACTATCTCGCTGCCCTCTGGAACGAGTTCGAGCCCAACCTCATATCAATCACGGATGTGGATCTGGAGACGGTGAAGGTCGCCGGGGTGAGGACTCCGGAGCTGAAGGACATACACTACGCGATAAGGGACTTCAACGCCTTCGCGAAGCCGGCGTGGTATGCCGACGGGGTGTCCATACTCAAGGAGATGTCAAGGCTGGGCATTGAATCGGAGGTATACAGGGAGAAAAGCCGTATCCTCGACTTCCAGCGCAAGAAGACGACCCAGAAGGTGAACCTGTACGAAAAAGTGCAGATACCGGGGTACCAGGAGGCGATAAGGAAGATAAAGAGGTTCATGGAAGACGAGGAGAACCTTACCAAGGCATCCTCCAAGATAGTGAAAACCAGACATGAAATGGAAGAGGAGGGAGAGATATGATAACAAGAATGACCAGATACTCCTTCATTCTGCTCAGCGGGGAGACCAGGCCTTTCCTGGAAAAGCTCCAGGAACTGGGGGTAGTAGACATCACCAGGTCGAACAAGCCGGTTGACGCCGGTTCCTCCGCCATGTTTGAAGAGTGCTCGAAGATAAGTTCGGCCATATCTGCCCTGAAAAAGACCGACTTCAGCAAGAGCCCTGACGCCGAGGCAATAGCTGCCGCGGCAAAGGAGGCCGACATCACGGGGGATGCGGTGCAGATACTTGCTGACACCAGGGCGGAACTCGAGAAGCTGAAAGCCGGGTACGCGGCCGCTGCAAAAGAGACAGAAAGGCGGCACCCATGGGGAGAATTCGACAGGGAATCCCTGGCAAGGCTCGCCGGTGAAGGCCTGAAAGTCAGGTTCTACTCCGTAAGCAGGAAGAAATACGACCCTTCGTGGGAGGAGATGTATCCGGTATGCGTAATAGACGACAGCGGGTCAAGCATACTCTTCGTCACTGTGTCCGGGGACAAGGACTATACCTTCCCCGTGGAGGAGACAGCCCCGGTTGAAGGTGACTGGAGGGAATCACAGGCGGAAGAGGAAAGGATCGCAGCCGGGATAACAAGGCTGGAAGGAAGGCTCCTCAAGCTGAAGGACAGGATTCCAGAACTCCAGCAGGCCCTGAAGGATGCGGCCTCCAGGCTGGACCTCTACCTGGCGGAAGCATCCAGGGAATCGGTGGCTGACGACATGGTGACCGTGCTGGAAGGGTTCGCCCCCTCGGACATGGAGGAGGAACTGTGCAGGGAGCTGGACGAGATGGACCTGGTATATGTCAAGGAAGAGGCGAAGGAGGAGGACAATCCTCCGATTAAACTGAAGAACAACAGCTTTGTCAAGCAGTTCGAGGTCCTGACAGGTATGTACGGCATGCCGGTCTACAGTGAATTCGACCCTACCCCGGTGCTCGGGCCGTTCTTCCTTCTCTTCTTCGCGATGTGCATGGGAGACGCCGGATACGGGATACTGCTCATAATCCTTGGACTCCTCATGAGGAGGATGTCCGGAAGCATAGGCAAGATGGGGCCTCTCGTGACCACCCTCGGGACAGGGACTTTCTTCGTGGGCATAATACTCGGGACCTTCTTCGGGGTGAGCCTCGCGGACGCCGCATGGGTACCGGAGTGGCTCAAGAAGATAATGATTACAGGTGAAGTGGCCGGATATTCGGCACAGATGGTACTGGCCCTCGGGGTCGGAGTCTTCCATATCTGCCTCGCGATGACAATCAAGGCCATCGGTTATACACGCCGGTTCGGGTTCGTGCAGAACATCAGCACGTGGGCCTGGCTGATACTCATACTCGGCATCATCTGCATCGCTGCCCTCGCGCTTCTGGGTGTCATGGACAAGGAGGCGACCAAGTGGGCGGTGATAGTCCTCGGGATTGTCTCGGGACTCGGGATATACATATTCAACAATCCACGGAGGAATCCCCTCATCAACATCGGCTCCGGGCTGTGGGACACCTATAACATGGCCACAGGCATCATGGGGGACGTGCTCAGCTACATCCGTCTCTACGCCCTCGGGCTGGCCGGAGGGATGCTCGGTGCTGCGTTCAACAACCTCGCCGTGATGCTCAAGGACGGTATTCCCGTACCCGGGCTCGACTGGATAGGATTCCTTCTCATAATCATCCTCGGACATGCGCTGAACCTCGCCATGTCCTGCCTCGGGGCATTCGTCCATCCTCTGCGACTCACGTTCGTGGAGTATTTCAAGAACTCCGGGTATGAAGGCAGGGGCAAGGCATACAGGCCTCTGGGTATGGAAAAATAATCAACAATCAAAAATAAAAGACTATGGTAAATTTAATTCTCGGTTATCTCGGTCTCGGCCTCATGCTGGGACTTTCGGGAGTCGGCAGCTGCATAGGCACGACTATCACGGGGAACGCGGCGGAAGGGGCCCTGAAGAAGGATCCGGACAAATCCGCAAGCTACATGATACTTTCCGCACTGCCTGCCACACAGGGCCTCTACGGTTTTGTGGCCTTCCTCATGTGGCTCGGCAAGGATTTCGCCGCTGACGGCCCGGTGCTGTTCGGCGTGGGACTCGGTGTCGGGCTCGTCTGCCTGATTTCTGCAATACGCCAGGGTCAGGTCTGCGCAAACGGTATCGTGGGACTCTCCCAGGGACACGACGTGCTGACTAACACCCTGATATACGCCGCTCTCCCTGAATTCTACGCAATCCTTGCACTCGTGGCCGCCCTCATGATCTGACGGGACAGCCGCTGGAGCGGAACAATAGAAAGAGAGAGGGCGGGTCAAAAATCAGACTCGCCCTCTTTGTCTGTACTGTATTCCCTGGGCATTGTACAATTTTAAAACAAAATTGTACAAAAACAAGATTCCTTTGGACGCCATGGAAAGGCGCAAGGCCGGCTATTTCCTAATTTTGCAGGAAAACAACACCGAAATGAAAACCAGATTTATGATGATTCTCGCCTGCGCCGTACTCTTTCTCACGCAGGCTGTACAGGCCCAGGAAAGGTCCGGGGTCACCTGGATAAAGACGGGAGAGGTGACAGTACCGGTGCCGCCGGATGTGCATCCAAGGCTCTACCTCCTGGAAAAAGATATCCCGGAGCTCCGCAAGCGTCTCGGGGACCCGCAGATAAAGAAGACCCTGGCTGCCATGGAAAAGCTCGCCAAGGACAGGACCCCGGAAGAAGAGGCCGCAGTGACAGACCGCGGGTTCAGGTACTATTTCCAGATGCGCGGGGTCACCACGAGGGCACAGCTCCAGGCCCTCGACTACCTTGTGAACGGGAACAGGAAGTCGGCGAGGGCCGCCATAACCTCCATGCTCGACACCCTGAAAAGGACAGAGTTCGGGCACGGGAGCGACCTGTCGAGGGCAAGCGGAGTGATGATGATGTGCGGGGCGATAGTCTACGACTGGTGCTACGACCAGCTTGAGGAGGCGGAAAAGCAGATGTTCATCGACGAGTTTGTAAGGATAGCCGGGACAATGGAATGCGGCTACCCACCCAAGGACACCGAGCCTATCGCTGGGCACACTTCGGAATGGATGGTGCTGAGGGATATGCTTTCCTGCGGCATAGCCATCTACGACGAGTACCCGGATATGTACGACCATGTGATAAAGATGATATACGAGGACTATATCCCTGTCAGGAACTACATCTACTCCGGCCATAACTACCATCAGGGGACCGGCTATGTGAACGTGCGTTTCGCGAACGACCTGTTTTCCCTGTGGATACTTGACAGGATGGGGGCAGGACCGGTCTACGACAGTTCCCAGCAGTACGTGCTCTACGATTTCCTCTACAGGAGAAGGCCGGACGGCCAGGTGCTGCCGGCAGGTGACGTGAATCCGGAGAGAGGGGCCTCCCCGTCCTATTCCCTGCCGGCAATGCTCGCCTACAGCTACTACAAGGACCCTTATCTCGCAGGTGAATACCAGAGGAAACCAAGGGTAGAGAACCACTGCATGATCTTCGACATACTGTGGAGGGACCTGGATATTGAGCCGGCACCGGTGGAAACCCTGCCTCTGACACGCTACAGCGGGACCCCGTTCGGGTGGATGATAGCAAGGACAGGCTGGGACGAAAACAGCGTGATAGCAGAGATGAAGATAAACGAGAAGCATGTAGGCAATCACCAGCATCTCGATGCCGGGGCCTTCCAGATCTACTATAAAGGGCCTCTCGCCATAGATTCAGGCACATACCAGGGAACTTCCGGAGGCTACAACAGCCCGCACAACAAGAATTACGCGAAACGTACCATAGCACACAACTCGCTCCTCATATTCGACCCCGGGGAAAAGTTCGCATGCTGGAACTACGGAGGGGCCGACAAGACCGAGTTCGCCGACAACGATGGAGGTCAGCGGATGCCGGGGGACAGGTGGGACACCTGCCGTTCCTTCGAGAGCCTCCTGAGCGAGGAATACACCGTCGGGGAGACCCTTGCACACGGCTTCGGCCCGGACATGGACGCCCCTGAATACTCGTACCTTAAAGGGGATATCACCAAGGCATATTCCGCCAAGGCCTGCGATGTGGAGAGGTCCTTCGTTTTCCTGAACCTCTTTTCCGGGACTGTACCCGCCGCGATGGTGATATTCGACAGGGTGGTGTCGGCGTCCCCTGATTTCAGGAAGACATGGCTGCTGCACAGCATTGAGGAGCCGCAGATCGAAGGCAGCACCTATACGGTCTCCAGGACCCTGGACGGTGACACCGGGATGCTTACCGGGAAAGTCCTCCTTCCGGAAGAAGACAACATCTCCCTCGTGAAGGTTGGTGGCCCGGGAAAGGAATTCTGGGTAAACGGTGTGAACTACCCGAACTCCCCGAGAAGGCCTGACCCTGCCAACGAGAGAGGAGCGTGGAGAATCGAGCTCTCCCCTGCCGCCCCTGCCGCCGAGGACTGCTTCCTGAATGTCATCCAGGTTTCGGATACCGGATGCAGGAGCCTGAATACCGTGGAAAAGATAGAGGGTGAAGGCGTCGTAGGGGCAAAGGTGGCCGACAGGATTGTCACCTTCAGCAAAGACGGGGAACCGCTGCACAACAGCTTCAGCCTCGATATAGAGGGCGAAGGGACATTCCGGTTCGTGGTTACGGATCTCCTCCCCGGCACCTGGCAGGTTAAGAAAGACGGGAAGGTGTTCATCCCGGCAATTGAGGCCAGGACGGATGACGGGCTTCTCCATTTCTGCGGAGAAGCAGGGAATTACGAATTCAGGAGATAAGACAGCGGCTTTTTCAAAAAGACGCAAGAAACTGTGAGTCAAAAATAACGTGAGGGCGGGTCAAAAGTCAGACTCGCCCTCTCTTTATTAGTACTCCTGATGGAGTACGGGTCCAAATATTCAATTCTCAAAGAGGAAAATTTCCTTTCGGGTCACCCTCTCTCCTTATTCCGTATGGGATTCAGTCTAAAGGACTTCCTTAATCCCCCATGCGTCACCTACGGTAGCCTTGTATCCTTCGCTTTCGAAATACGTGGACTCTTCCGAGGTACCGGCCTTCTGATAGGTAGTCCAGACAGGCTTCGGCTCCGCCTGGTGGGTATCCCCGTACTTCCTCAACCCGAGAAGTGCGCCTTCACTCTGGTTGTCCATCCAGTTGTGCCACTGCAGGGCCTCTATGCCCTCGAGCCCGTTTATCTTTATCCAGCAATATGCGAAACCGGCAGCCTGCAGAGCGAGCTTGTCCTCCGGATATACCCCGTCCTTGACGTCGTCAGGGACACCGGAGCCGACACCGGCCTCCGACAGCCAGACCTTACGCATGGACGTGCCCTTGTACATGTTCTCCGTTGTCTTCACCCATTTGTCAAGCACCTCGAGATTCTTCATGGTCACATACGGGGTGTCCATGCTGAACTGTGCCTTGTCATCCTCCCATACATCCGGGTCGGAAAGAGAGGAGCCGTAGCTATGGTATGCCGGGGCCCAGTAGAAGTCGCCTTCAGCCTTGCTGAACCCGTTCAGCAGGTCGAGGATATCCACTACCTTGTACCAGCCGCCGCCAGCCTCTTCCGTCCAGCCGTGGGAGAGGGACACGAATACCTGTGAATTGGAATCGTACTGGTGTGCGATGTTGTAGACAAGTCTCATGGACTTGACATAAGTGTCCATATAGGTGGCCACGAGCACGTCGGCACCCATGTTGGTCCAGTGAGAACCGCCGTCCACCTCGTTGTGGACAATCCAGTGTGAGATCCTCATGGACTCCTTGCTGTACCTGTCCGCAAGATATTCCATAGCTGCCGCATAAGCATTGACGGCCTCCGGGGTGGTCATATTCGGCATTGAGTAGACACCGTCGGTATAGTCCGGATGCCTGAACAGGTTGCTGATCTCGTTGCCGGTCAGCTGCATGAGGACGATACCTGCGACAGAGACGCCGTATTTGCTGGCCACCTGGACAGGATTGTCGATATTCGAGGAGAGATAGGTCTCGTCGATGTAGTATGTGGTGCCTTCATATTCATAAGCTGTCGTGTAGGAGCCCGTCTGCACCGTGTTTATGAACAGAGCAGGTATTATGTTTATGGTAGCGCTCTTCAGGCCGAGATCCACGATATCGGTCTCGAGGAGGGCATTGTTCACGATGCCGCCGAGGCCTTTCTTGTTCCCTGTCAGGTCTATCCTCGGCAGGCCCGGGCCCTTGGAGGCGATGTTGTCGCCTGCATAGACGGCGGAAGATACAAGCTCGTCGCTGTCCTGTCCGGCCCTGAATACCGCCCACTTGGAAAGGAGCCTGTCGTAACCGGCACCGGCACTGCCTTCAGAGGCCCCGTAGACAACACTTCTGTCGAGGGTCACGTCGAATGAGGTGCCGGTAATATCGTGCCTGTACTCCTGGGGAACCTTGTCCATGCTGAAAATGTCCTCGAACAGAGGTATTTCCGCAAGGAAGAACTGGCCTTCCCCGGAGACTGTGCCTGTAATCTCAACCTTGTCCGCAAGGACGGAGACGGAAGTGATGCCGGACTGCCAGTCCGTTGCCAGGTAATCCTTGATACCCTGCTCATAGGCCTCCTTATCGGCCACAGCCGCATTCTCGGCATCTTCCTCTGCCTGCTCCTCTGCATTCAGGGTCCGCATCACTATGTTGCGTATCTGGATCTTGTTTCCCTTTACGATGCTCTCCCCGAGGTCGAGACGCATTGTCTCACCTTTCTTTCCCCAGCCGGATGCCTTCAGCTGCTTTGTCAGACGTATGGAATACGGGGACCATTCGTCTGTTGCCGGAGCCGACTTTCCGAACACGCTGTTGATGATGTCCACCTCCTGGTTCTCGTCGGCAAAGAATACCTGGGTCTTGTCGATGGTGTTTTCTGCCTTGTACTCGAAAGCGAAGGCCTTGTTCTCCGTCGGGACATCCATCTCAAGAGGCTTGAGGAAAAGATACGGGTCACCGTCGGTGATAGTTATTATCCACGTGGAATCTTCAGTTGTCTCTACTGTCAGCGAGTTGACCGATTCTTCGTCAATCGCCATCTTCACCTCTATGGACGGTTCCTGGACATGGTCAATCCCGGGACTTGTTGTCGTCTCGCACGAGCCCAGCACTGCGGCTCCCGCAAGGGCCATGATGATTTTCTTCATTTCCTGAATATTTTTTATTTGTGTACTACAATCAAACCGGACAATGGACAGCAAGTCCTCGTGTCCGGCTTGCCATTTATGCTTATACAGGCTGAAGCACCGGTCCGGGCCGGCACTCTGCTGCCTGTCCTGCTATCTTATCTCGTCAGGAGGGACGACTATCCCCTCCCAGCTTCCGATTCCTATGACAGGAAGATACTTGTCGAAGACCTCATCCTGCAGGCGGCCGGTACAGCCTACTCCTGGA
>JADIMQ010000046.1 GCA_017694655.1 Candidatus Cryptobacteroides merdigallinarum | reverse complement strand
GTCTTGTGTTCTCCAAGGACCAGGATATGGTATGGGAATGCTCGAACTGCGGCCACATCGTCATCGGCAAGAAGGCTCCGGAGATGTGCCCTGTCTGCAAGCATCCGAAGAGCTATTTCAAGATTCACTCGGAGAATTATTAGCACATTAAAGCGGGGAGTGGCAAATGCAAATTCTGCTGCTCCCCGCTTTTCAATTGGTAAAACCGTACATATTTTCCTGTACCCTTACTTCGAGAACAGGGCGTTCAGGACGTTCATGAGCACGTAGATGAGGAAGGTCAGGAGGATTATCATGGACCAGTTCAGCCCGAGAAGGGAGACCAGCACCACACATACGCAGAAGATGCCGGTAAATGCAATCCTCATCCGGTACAGCGGGGACTCGGTCTTTACACCTTTTTTGAACTTCATCGAGAACATCGGTATGCGGCTGACCATCAGGGCAGAAAGCGCAGCCGTAGCCAGCAGTATGAATACCGGGCTGCCTGGCCATCCTGCCATCATGCTGTCCGGACTGCAGAATACATAATAGGTGAACGAACCTGTGAGCATGGCCGAGGCAGGTGTGGCGAGTCCCCGGAAATTCTCCGTCTGGGTCTCGTCGATGTTGAATTTGGCAAGCCTCAGCGCGGAGAAGACCACAAGGAGGAGCGGGACATAGCTCAGGATGCCGGAAACCCCGGCAAGCAGTACCGACTCGCGGAGCATCATGGCCGGAAGGACCCCGAAGCTGACAA
This sequence comes from Candidatus Cryptobacteroides merdigallinarum, assembly GCA_017694655.1. Classification (GTDB taxonomy): domain Bacteria; phylum Bacteroidota; class Bacteroidia; order Bacteroidales; family UBA932; genus Cryptobacteroides; species Cryptobacteroides merdigallinarum. The sequence continues at coordinate 12,274 of JADIMQ010000046.1, read as the reverse complement.
GGTCGGCGAGAGAATCCAGCTCCTTGCCCATATCGGAATATGCGTTCAGCATACGTGCGCACAGTCCGTCACAGAAATCGCACAATGCGGCGCCGAGCATCAGCAGGAAGGCTGTGTCGGGCCGGCCGTTCAAAGCGCAGATCACACCTATGGTCCCGCAGAGCAGGTTCATAGATGTGATCGTGTTCGGAATATGCTTTACGATTTTCATCGCTGACGGATTATTTTATCCCGAGTTTCTTCCTTATGTCCTTTGGAATGGCGTTCCTGTTCACGACGATGTTCATGGTCTTGTACCTTACGAAGGCATCCGATACATACCAGACTCCCTTGTATTTCCCTGCGTCTCCCCAGGAGTTCTTCACCATGAAGAATTTGTTCCCGTCCTGGTCCTGGGCGATACCGTAGATCTGCATCCCGTGGTCGTCCGTGGTCGTTTTCCTGTCGTATCCGTCCTGCCTCATTTCCTGGGTTATGACCTTCTCCTCCTGCGAGCCGTCTGACGGTGCGGCCTCCTTGTCCTCGGATTTGCCTATCCATCTCTCCTGGTCTGAACCTGCGCCAGGTTTCCTGTCCACGTCCGGGACAGTGGCGACGCCCGTCCTGGAGAAGCCCATTTCGCTGACATCGGAACCCCAAGCGATGGTATAGCCTTCCGAGATGGCGTTGTACATCACCTCCATGAGCTCGTCGAGAGGGAGGTTGTAGGAAGCGTCCCATCTCCAGTTGTCGCATACCTCGATAATGAACGGGGAATAGAACGGATGGTGTGTGAAGGAGGTGAGGGACACATAGTCGTCAGGATTGATCCCGAGGTAGTCCCTGTAGGTTTCAGGAGTATATTCCACCCCGTCCACCTCGAATGTCGAGGGGATTTCCCCGAGGTAGGCGGAAAGTATCCCGTCCAGGCCGTTCACCCAGGCCGTGGTGAGGGTCCTGTTCGGGTTCTCCACGATTGCATCCACATAGCCTTTGAGGGCCGCGTCCATCTCGGAGTGCTCCGGTTTCTCCGTGCCGTAGTTGAGTCCCGGCATGGCCTCCTGCGGCACGATGCCGTAGTCCTTGACTACATGGAGCACGTCCCCGAACGAGCTGCCTGCCCCGAAGTTGAGGTGGCCGTCGAGCCGTACATACTTTATCCCCCTGTCATGGTATGACCTGGATACCACGAACATTTCCGAAAGGTCCAGGCTGTCGATGCCCTTTTCCTTCATTATCTCCGACTCCAGGAAAGACAGGGCGGAAAAACACCAGCATGTCCCTGAACGGTACTGGTCCTTGATGGATGTTATAGGGTTTTCCTTGATTACGGTAAATTCGTACTCCGAACTTTTCTTCGTCGAGTCCTTCTTCTCTTGCGCAAAGCCCGACACAACGGTCAGGAGCAATGCCGCAGTCAACAAAAATTTCTTCATTGTCACTTTTATAAATTACTTGTCATGATATTTTCATGCGGAAGTCCGTCCCTTCCGGGGAATCATACAAAGATATAAAGAAGAAATCGAATTTTATGTAAAAAAGAGCTATTTTTACAACAAATTGCCATCATGGAAAAAGTCATACTGTACATACACGGGATGGGCGGCGGTGGAGACAGCCGCATACCGTCCATATTGAGGGAACACATCGGCGGGGTGGTGGTCCGCACCTACAGTTTCGACCCGCAGGCCGCCTGGGAGCAGATAGCCTCATGGGTGGAGGAGCTGCATCCGTGCCTGATAGTAGGGGAGTCCCTCGGTTCCCTGAATGCGATAAGGATAAAGGGTGTCCCGCATATCCTCGTCTCGCCCTCCCTGAATGCACCTCTGTACCTCGGGTGGCTCTCCTTCATGGCCCTGATACCTGGTGTGACGGCCCTGCTCGACAGGATATACCGGCCGCGGGAAGGGGACAGGCAGAAGCTGCACTTCACGTTCAGGACGATGCGGAAATATATATTGCTCCGCCGCCAGGCCCTGGACAACAGCCCGGCCCGCGGTGGCAGGGACGCCTTCTTCGCCTTTTTCGGGACAAGGGACCATTACCGCAGGTCCGGGATTGTGAGCGTCCGGACCTACAGGAAATATTTCGGGGACACGTACAGCCTCTACTGCGGCACGCATTTCATGGAGGAGGAATACGTGGTCTCGATGCTCCTGCCCAGGATAAGGAAGTTCCTCGGGGACTGAATGTCCGGGAACTATTCGTACCTGAGTGCGTCGATAGGGTCGAGGTCGGCGGCTTTCCTGGCCGGATACCATCCGAAGAATATCCCCGTGACAGTGCATACCGCGAAAGACAGCACGACGCTCCATATCTGGATATAGACGGGCCAGTGCGCCAGGTATTTCACGGCAAGGCAGGCCGTGCATCCGAGAAGTATGCCTATGACACCTCCGGTCACGCTTATCAGGACGGCTTCTATAAGGAATTGTACAAGAATGTCCACGCCCCTTGCCCCGACGGACATCCGGAGCCCTATCTCCCTTGTCCTTTCCGTCACCGAGACATACATTATGTTCATGATACCTATACCGCCAACCAGCAGGGAGATTCCGGCGATGCAGGCCAGCAGGGTGGTCAGGAGGTTGGTGGTGGTATTCAGCATCTCGCTCAGCTCCTGCTGGGTACGGATGGTGAAGTCGTCCTCTTCCGCATCGTTCAGACGGTGTTCCCTCCTGAGTATTTTCCTTATCTCGGCGGTGGCGTAGTCCGTCATGTCCTCGGACAGGGCCGAGGCGAAGATCCCGTTGAAGTGCGTTATGGCGAGCATCCTCTTCATGACTGTCGTGTATGGGGCGAGCACAATGTCGTCCTGGTCCATACCCATGGAGTTGTAGCCTTTGGCCTCGAGCACCCCGATTACCTTCAGCGGCACCTGGTTGTAGCGTATCACCTTGCCTATGGGGTCGCTGCCGTCGGGGAAAAGGTTGTCCACTATGGTCCGGCCGATGACGCATACCTTGGCCGACGACTTTATCTCCGACTCGGTGAACATGGTTCCGTCCTCGACATTGAGCTGGCGGATCTCTATGTATTCCACCCCCACTCCCGTGACGGAGGACGGGTAGTTGTTGTTGCCGCAGATGAGCTGGCCGGAGGCGGTGACGTACGGGCTTACTGCCGAGAGGTACATGCATTCGCTCCGGAGGGTCTTGTAGTTCTTTATCTTCAGGGTCTGCATTTCGGAAGGGTCCAGACGGACACCGCCCCTGCGGTCTCCGCCGGGGTGTACCATTATTATGTTGGAGCCCATACCTGAAATTTCGGCCTGGATGCTCTTCTGGGTGCCCTGTCCCAGGGCTATCATGGTTATGACGGAACCTACGCCGATGATAATCCCGAGCATGGTCAGGAATGCCCTCATCTTGTTGTTGGACAGGGCCTTTAGTGCTATCCTGAATAAGTTCGTGTAGTTCATCTTCTTTCTTCTTCTTGTTTCCTGCCGCCATGGTGGAGCATGGCCTCATGTCCTGCAGCTTCCGGGCTGCCTTTCCTTTCAGGCGTCCTCCTCGTCTTTCGGCAGGGACCTGTAGGTCTCCTCCGCGGACTTTATGCAGCTGTTCTTCTCGTCTTCTATTATGTGCCCGTCCCTGAGGCGGATGTTGCGGCTGCTGTAGTTGGCGATGTCCGGGTTGTGGGTCACGAATATTATGGTACGTCCTTCGGCGTGGAGCTTCTGGAAGAGCATCAGTATCTCGTAGGAGGTCCTGGTGTCGAGGTTCCCGGTGGCTTCGTCGGCAAGGATGACAGCCGGGTTGTTTACAAGGGCCCTTGCGATGGCCACTCTCTGCATCTGCCCTCCGGACATCTGGTTGGACTTGTGCTCCTTCCTGTCCCCGAGGCCTACGGCTTCCAGGGCGCTCTCTGCCCTGTGCCTCCTTTCCGCGGAGCTTACGTCCGGGTTGTACATCAGGGGGAGTTCCACGTTTTCCGTGGCAGTGGTCTTTGCCAGGAGGTTGTAGTTCTGGAACACGAAGCCTATCTTCCTGTTCCGCAGCACAGCCCTCTGGGACTTGCTCATGCTCCTTACCGGGATTCCGTCGAGGAGGTATTCCCCGGAAGTCGGGGTGTCCAGGCAGCCGAGTATGTTCAGCAGAGTGGATTTCCCGGAGCCGGAGGTCCCCATGATGGTAACGAACTCACCCTCCGTTATGGTGAACGATACCCCGCGCAGGGCGTGTACCGTCTCGTCCCCCACGATGAAGTCCCTGCGGATGTTCCGCAGCTCTATTACTTTGTTCTCCATGGCAGCTTCTTTATCTTGGAGGTCCCGGCATGAAGCCGCCCTTCCCCGGGGCAGGGTGCTTTTCCGGCAGTTTCGCATCGGTGATGACTTCCGTGCCCTCCTCTATGCCTGATATGATCTCGGCATTGACTCCGTCGTTCAGGCCGGTGGTAACAGGATGGGCCGAGAACACGTTCCCTTCCCTGGTCCATACCTTTTCCGCCGCGTCGCAGTCGTTCACAACGGCGCCTTTCCCCAGGAGAGGACCTACAGGTGAGAACCTGAGGGCTTTGGACGGTACGGAGAGTACCCCGCTCTTTTCCATGGTGTAGATGTTTATATTCGCTGTGAGCCTCGGCTTCAGCTTGAGGTCCGGGTTGTCCGCGGAGATGACCACCTCGTATGTCACTACGCTTTCGGTGGTGGTGGAGGCCACGGTAGAGCTTGAACTGGAGCTCCCCAGCCTTATCTGCTCCACCCTGCCCTCGAAGACGTCCTCCGGGAAGGCATCGACCGTGAACGTCACCCTCTGGCCTTCAGCAACCCCTCCGATGTCAGCTTCATCAACATCGGCCACTACCTGCATCTTGGTGAGGTCCGCTGCTATGGTGAAGAGGGTAGGGGTCTCGAAGCCTGCTGCCACTGTCTGTCCCTCCTCCACGGCCTTGTCTATCACCACACCGTCGATTGGCGAGGTGATGGTGGCGTAGCCGAGATTCCTTTCTGCCTTGTCCAGGGCTGCCTTGCTGCTGTTGTAGGCGCTTTCGGCCATCCTGTAGTTGTATTCCGCCAGCTCGAAGTCGGTGTCGCTGACGAGTCCTTTCTCGTGCAGCTTGACATTCCTCTCGTAGTTCTTCTTCTGGTAGATGAATTCAGCCTCGCTGCCTTCATACGTGGCTTTCGCCGAGGCGAGGTCGCTTTCCAGCGTTACCTTGTCCATCTCTGCAATCAGCTGGCCTTCCTTGACTATTGAGTTGTAGTCCGCATACAGCTTGTCTATGATGCCGGACACCTGTGTGCCGACCTCGACTTCCGTCACAGGCTCGATGGTACCTGTGGCCGTGACATAAATGGCGACATCCCCTTTGCCTGCCACGGCTGTCTCATACCGTATTTCCTGCTGCTTCCGGCCTTTCCCGGCGAACACTGCGGCAAGGACGGCCGCGGCGGCGAGGAATACCGATATGACGATTGTCTTTCTTGTCTTGCTTTTCATTGTATATCTTGTACTTTGTTTTTATCCGGGAAAGATTACCTGGCAATGCTGCCGGCATATTGCTCGAAGGATACTATGCCTTCCGCGTAGAAGTCCAGCAGCCGGGCGTTGAGTATGGACATGTACTTGGCCTGCAGCAGCTGCTGGCGTGCGCTCAGGTAGTTGTTCTTCTCGGTGAGGAGCTCCACGGTGTTCTTCATGCCGAGGTTGAACTGCTCGCTCACGAGGGAGTAGCTGATTCCGCTGCTCCTCACGTTGTCCTGTGCCGCTATGAACTGCTGCTGGGCGTTGTAGGCGTCAAGCCATATCCCCTCGATTGTCCTGTAGAGGTCTTTCTGTGCGGCAGTCAGGTCCAGCTGGCTGTAGGTGTGCTGCAGCCTGGCCTTCTGTACTGCGCTCTTTGTCTGTCTGTTGCTGAATATCGGAACGTTTACGGTGAGCCCGGCGGAATTGTTCCAGCCGTTCTTGAGCTGCTCGGCAAAGGTGAAGTCCGTGCCGCTGGTATGGTTGGTGCCGATGCCTGCCGACAGGGTTATGGACGGATAATAGCCCGACCGCGATATCCTGATGCCCATCTCGGATGATTCCACGGCAAGTTCAGCCGCCTGTATTTCCGGGCGCGAGCCCAGGGCGGCCTCGTATACGTCGAGCTTGTCCGGCAGAGGGGTGATGGCGGAGTCGTCCGGGAGACTGTCCACGGCTATCTCCATCTCCTGGCCCGGCTCAAGTTCCAGGAGCTGCTTCAGCTGCAGCTTGTATTCCGCAAGGCTGTTTTCCGAGACCACGAGCTGGTACCTGTCGTTGCTGACCTGGGCCTCGAGCTGGGCGTAGTCCGCAGTGGAAAGGCTGCCCGCGTCCAGGAGCTCCTTGCCGCGCTCCATCTGGGCGATGCTCACTTCCAGGGTGTTCCTGTTCACATTGACGGATTCCCCGGCATACAGTATCTGTATATAGGTACTGGCTATGGACTCGACAATGCTGTTGGACTGGGTCTGCTCCTCGAGCATGGACTGCCTGTGGGCGAGTTCGTCCTGCTTCACGGTCTTGCGGAGCCGTCCCCCGTTGAAAAGTGTCCACTGCGCGTTCAGCCCGTAGCTGCCGCTGTAGCTTGTGCTGCTGTTGCTCAGGAGGAGTTCCGTACCGCTGACTGTCGTGCTGTTTTCCTGGTACGGCCTGTTGATCACGCTCTGGCTCGTGGAGAACGAGAGGGAAGGGAACATGGCTGCCCTTGAAGTCTTGATGTCGATTTCAGCGCTTTGAGTGTTCAGCCGGCTCTGCCGGATGGTGATGTTGTTGCTGACGGCATACCTTATACAGTCCTCCAGTGTCCATATTTCCGGTACCGTACCTGTGCTGTCCTGGGCCGTTGCAGCCGCAGCCGACAAGACCGACGCCGCGCACAAGGCCAGGCAGGTTCTTGAAAATGACTTCATATTCTGCTATTCCGTAAAAGAAGAGCAAAAATAACATTTTATCGGAAAACAGTTCCAAGAAACTGCCTTGAAATTCCTGAAAAAGTTTCAGGAGCATGGACGGGCCGGAGGGAGCTGAATCTGCATGCCTGTCAGGCCTCGATGCCTATGGATTTCTGGAAACCCTCCTTGTAATTGTCCCCTACAGGTATGGAAGAGTTCCCGATGACAATCCTGCCCCTGTCTATGGCCTCGATTTCGAGCTTGTAGTCGCTTTTCACGAAGATGCTCTCCTGTCTTGAGTCCTGCCGGGAGAACCACCTGACGGCTTTTTCCACTGTCTGCATGAATTCAGGGTAGGATACAGGCTTTAGCAGATAGTCCAGGGCGTTGACCTTGTATCCGTCCACGGCATACTGCTCGAATGCAGTGGTGAAGACTATCCGGGCTTCCGGACCGAGGATTCTCGCCATCTCCAGGCCGTTGAGGTCAGGCATCTGTATGTCAAGGTATATCAGGTCCGCCGGACTTCTGGAACGGCCTGTTTATGAGGCTGTGGCCCGTGGAGAAGAAGACGCTCGGGAAAAGGGCGGCCTTGGCCGTCTTCAGGTCGACCTCCGCGGATTCCGTCTCAAGACGGCTCTGCCTGATGGTGATGTTGTTCCTTGTAGCGTAGTCGATGCAGCTGTGCAGGTCCCAGAGCGCGGGCAGCGTGTCATCCTCCTCCTGTTGCGCCCATGCTGCCGCCGGGGAGAGCAGCAGCATGGCAGCGAGTATTGTCCGTGTTTGATTCTTATTCATGTCCGTTTCTTTAAACGCACACGAATATAGCGGAGGATAGCTTACACTGTATTGTGAAATTGACGTAGGGGCGATTTGTCACGACAAAACCTTGATCCGGCGCCCCTACGCCTGTCCGGTTCAGGCTTCTGTCCTTCCCGGATACTGCCTGAGGCCTTCCTCAAGGCAGTCCAGGGCCTTGACCATCTCGGGCACCTCGAGGACGTAGGAAATCCTGGCGTGGTTCAGGCCCTTGCCAGGAGTCTTGTAGAATGAGGCCGCCGGGGTTATCATGGTTGTCTCATTGTTCAGCCTGAATGTCTCCAGCATCCATCTCGCGAATTTCTCCGTGTCATCCACCGGCAGTTCGGCGATGGTGTAGAAGGCTCCCATCGGCCTGGGGGTGAATACCCCGCTTATGCTGTTCAGCCTGTCTATCATGTAGTCCCTCCTGCGGATGTATTCTTCGCGGACTTCCTTGAAATACTCTTCAGGTGTGTCGAGGGCGCCTATCGCGGCGTACTGCCCGAGGACCGGAGGGCAGAGCCTGGCCTGGGCGTACTTCATGGCGGCTGTCATGACATCCTTGTTGTGGGATATGATGCATCCTATGCGGACACCGCAGAGGTTGTATCTCTTGGATACCGAGTCCACGAGGATGACGTTCTGCTCAAGCCCGGGGATGTTCATGGCCGAGAAGTGCGGCTCGTCGGAGTAGGTGAATTCCCTGTAGACCTCGTCGGATATCAGGAAAAGGTCGTGCTTGCGGGCTATTTCCCCGAGAGCCAGCATGTTCTCCCTGGAATACAGGGTGCCGCAAGGGTTGCCCGGGTTGCAGACGAGTATGGCCTTGGTCCTGTCGGTTATAGCTTTCTCGAATTCCTCAATGTCAGGTACCTGGAAACCTTTCCGGATGTCGGTAGGTATGGCTTTCAGGGTGATACCGTTCATGAAGGCGAAGGTATTGTAATTGGTGTAGAACGGCTCGAGCACTATGACCTCGTCACCTTCGTTGCAGGCTATCTCGAGGGCCATGTTCACGCCTTCGCTCCCGGCTACCGTGACAATCAGTTCCGGGACCTCTATGTCTATGCCTATACCTTTATAATATTTGTCGACAAGTCCTTCGCGAAGCTCTATCAGTCCTGCCGAGTTGGTGTAGGAGACGTTTTTCAGTCTTATGTTCCTCACTGCTTCAAGGGCGCACTCCGGAGACTTTATGTCCGGCTGGCCTATGTTCAGGTGATAGACTTTCACACCTTGCTTCTTGGCTGCATCGGAGAGGGGTACCAGTTTCCTGATGGCGGAAGCGGGCATCTGCTGGGCTTTCAATGAAATACTTGCCATGATGATTCCGTTTTATGTTTATTTGTCAATTCGTATCATACAAAGGTAGGAAATTTTTCTGACAAACTGTTTTAATTTATTTCTTATATATTCGGAGAATTGCTTACCTTTGTCAGGTTTAGTTAGAGAAATGTTGAAACTTGAAATATATATCAAGGCCGCTGTCCCGGCTTTGCTTTTTCTTGTTTCCTGCAGCAGGGAACATACGGACGTTTTCGTGCCCGTGCCTCTGGCGGAGACTGCGGTCTCGGACACCTCCTCCGTGTGGCATAAGGCCCTTTCCTGTGCTGGTAAGCCGTCCGGCGAGGGGGGAATTGCTGTGTTCGGAGGTTTCGCGGAGACGGCCGTCCTCACGGAGAGGCTCCTTTCCGCAGATATGTTCGACAATATTGACGGGAAGCCCGGGCAGGACGGGCTGGCAGATTTCGCAGGGGAGACGGTGATGCCGGTGTTCGACATGGTGAACGCTCCTTATTCCGGATATTTCGACCGTATGAACGAGGACTATATCAGGGAAGTGGCCGTGAAGGGGTTCCTTGCCTCCGTTTCTGACAGGTGCTCCTCAAGCGTGTTCGACCGTTCCCTTTCCGCTCCAAAGCCTTCCGCGAAGCTCGTGCTGCTCTCCTCCTCCATACTTGCGGGGTACGGCAGCAGGGATATAGGATATCTCGTGGAGGCCTCGGGAATCGGCACGGGGGTGCTCACTACCGTGCACTCCTCGGTGTCCTCCATCTTCAGCAAGGCGTCGCAGTCCTCCAACATTGGGGTGTGGGCCTCGCAGGATATCGTTTCCTCCGGAGTATACGGCTCGGTCTTCAACAGCATCCGTGCGGAATATGCCGACAGGAAGTCCCCGGAATACAGGGACTGGGCGGAGACCTCGGAAATAGTCTGCCTTTCGACGGAGGCTTCCGGGACCCCGGAGGAGAGGGTCCGCGCATTCCTCGGCTCGTATATCGACGCGGAATATGATACCCCGCTTTCCGGGGTGATAGCCGATGACCTGGAGCTGGCCTCATCTGTGGACTCCCTCAATGCCGCTGTGGACAGCATCATGGCTTCCGGGGCCGCGGCCGACCTCAGGTACAAAGCCGTAATGGCTCCCGGCTTCAGGTTCGTGAGCCCTGCGGAGTGTATCGTGGCCGACAGTTACAGGTGGATGAGGAAGAATGACAGGTTCACACACCTGATTGCCGCGCCGATGGTCAAGGGATACATGACTGTAACCTCCCCGGATGTGCAGACAAGGTCGCTTGACAGCGACGGGATGCTTCCGGACGAGATAAAGTACGGGAGGGCGCAGGATTCCGGCATAGAAACCTTCTGCTTCACGCCAGTAGGCCCGGGCTGCCTTGGGGACAGGGCGCTTGAGAGGCTGGAGGCGCTGGCGCCCGAAACTTATAAAGGACTTGTGTATGTATATTAGCAGCATATCCCCTGAAGAATTGCAGAGCCTGGAATATGCCTGCTTTACAGGCAACGTAGGTGTCATCGACAGTGTCGGCGCGGAGTTCAACCGTGCTGTCAACTATCTCCGGTCCCAGAAGGTGATAGGTTTCGATACCGAGACCAGGCCGTGCTTCTCCCAGGACCAGCCGCGGTACGGTGTGGCCCTTCTGCAGCTGTCAGGACCCGAGAAGGCTTTCCTGTTCAGGATAAACAAGATAGGGATGCACAGGCGTCTTTGTAATCTTCTTTCCAATGACAGGATAGTGAAGGTCGGGGCCGCGGTCACCGACGATATCCGGGGTCTGCAGAAATACAGGGATTTCTCCCCGCGCTCCTTTGTGGATCTCCAGCGGATAGTGGGGGACTATGGCATTAAGGACAAGAGTGTGAAGAAGATGACGGCCATTATCCTCGGCTTCAGGATATCCAAGACGCAGCAGCTTTCCAACTGGGAGGCCGAGACCCTGTCCGAGTCGCAGATAAGGTATGCGGCTACTGACGCGTGGGTGTGCAGGGAGATGTATCTGAAGCTGATGAAATCGGAAAAGACAGTTTCCTCTGGAATATGAAAAAGGTGATTCTGAAAAGGGGCAGGGAGGAGTCTGTCCTGAGGTTCCATCCCTGGGTGTTCTCGGGGGCTATAGCAGAAGTGCAGGGTAGTCCTGCTGAAGGTGACTTGGTGGCCGTGTATGCCTGTGACGGGACACTGCTTGCCTGTGGCCACTGGCAGATTGGTTCCATTGCTGTAAGGATTCTCTGTTTCGGATCCGACGTCCTGGCTCCTGATTACTGGGAGACTATGGTTTCCAGGGCCTTGGCGGTCCGTAAGGCTGCCGGTCTGGCAGGGGCTGCGGGGCCGGGGCTTCAGGAGGGTCTCTCACCGCGTACGGACTGCTACAGGCTGGTGCATGGGGAGGGGGACAATCTCCCTGGGCTTATTGTGGATTATTACGGGGGAGTCTGCGTAATGCAGGCACATTCAGCGGGGATGTTCCGCGCCAGGAAAAGGATAGCGGAAGCCCTGCAGAAAGTCTACGGGGATTCCCTTGTAGCTGTGTATGACAAGAGTTCCTCCACTGCCCCGTTCAAGGCAGGCCTTGAGCTTGTAGACGGCTACATGTACAGGAAACCTGGCTTTTCTGATGATTCCCGGATTGTTTCGGAGAACGGACACAGGTTTGTCGTGGACTGGACTTCCGGGCAGAAGACCGGATTTTTCCTGGACCAGAGGGAGAACCGGGCCCTGGTGGAGAGGTATTCCGCCGGAAGGAAGGTACTGAACCTTTTCTGCTATACGGGCGGTTTCTCTGTCTATGCCCTTGCCGGAGGGGCCGCGTCTGTGTGCTCGGTGGACAGTTCCAGGAAGGCTATGGAACTGGTGGAGAGGAATGTGGAACTGAATGTCCCCGATGCTTCTTCCCGTCACAGGGGACTGTGCTGCGATGCCATAGACTATCTGAAGTCGGTGCAGGAAGGGGAGTATGACCTCATGGTGGTGGACCCGCCTGCTTTCGCGAAGCACAGGGGGGCTTTGAGGAATGCCCTCAGGGCATACCAGAGGCTGAATGCCGCGGCAATATCCAAGGTGGCTCCGGGAGGGCTCGTGTTCACGTTCAGCTGCTCACAGGTGGTGGACAAGGAGACGTTCGCCCTTACGGTCTTCTCTGCGGCCGCCCAGGCAGGGCGCAGTGTGCGCATCCTTGACAGGCTGAACCAGCCTGCCGACCATGCGGTGAACATCTACCATCCGGAAGGGGAGTACCTGAAGGGGCTGCTCTTGTACGTGGAGTAGGGTGTCTGGCCCGTCATGTGGAATTTTCGCGATTTTTTGTGTAGATTCAACATCGAAGTGCAACAGTCAGT
>JADIMQ010000003.1 GCA_017694655.1 Candidatus Cryptobacteroides merdigallinarum | reverse complement strand
CTGTTGCACTTCGATGTTGAATCTACAGGCGCCACAGTATATGCAGCCGCCAGGCTGAATATACGCAGAAGCCGAGCGCAGGAGGGTGACGCAAAAAAATTTTGTGTCACCCTCAAACGTCTTTCTTCGAAAGACTGGACTCATCCTAACCCCCCTGCACCCCCTATTAGGGGGATTTCGCACCTACCCGGTGCGGTCCCTGCGGGACTTTTCAGGACTTTTTATCACCCTCACTGACGTGACACCACAGTATATGCAGCCGTCAGCAGCGCACCTCAACCACGGCCGGGGCGTCAAAACGGGTGGAATGCAAGGCGCGCGAGGCGAGGAAACCGCAGCATACTAACGTATGTGAGGATTTCCGGGCCCGAGCAGCAACGCCGCAGGCCGCCCGTTTTCACGCCCCGGCTCAAGCATAGCTATGAAGCCCGCCCAAAAAGAAATTCACCCCAAAATACGTAACCAGCACACAAATAAAAGCCAAAATGCAGAACCAATGGAAAACCATGGGATTGCGGAAAAAATTCAGGACCTTGCCGTGAAGGGCGGAAGAATAGACAAGAAGGGTGATGAGGGCCCAGACTTCCTTGGGATCCCAGGCCCAGTAGCTTCCCCAGGAAATGTTGGCCCATATGGCACCGAGGAAAGTACCGGCAGCAAGGAAGGCCACGGCAGGATAAAGGAAGACAAGGGACACATCGGAAGAGACGGAAAGGGAGGAATAAGATCCGGAACGGGCGTATCTCACGAGCCCCATGAGGCTGTTTAGCATGGCAAGGCCGAGAAGGGTGTAGGAAATCATCATGGACATGACATGGAAGGAAAGCAGAGGGGAAGAAAGGACAGGAACGAGATAGGCGATGGCAGGGTCGGACTCACCTATGGACGCCACAAGGAGGGCGAAGCCAGCGAGAAGGAAGGCGAAAGGCAGGATAAGAGGGAACTTGCGCTGGACGAAGGTTCCGAGCATAACGGTATGCCAGGCAAGCAGCAGCATTACCTCGAACCCGTTGGACATGGGAACATGGGAGGAGACATACCACCGGAGCCCCATGACGAAAGTAAGGTAAAGGAAGACAAGGGCGGAAAGAATGACGGCGGAGACACGCCAAGCCGAACGCCCGCGCGCCACACCGGGAAACATGCTGTACAGGATAAATAGGACGAGCCCGGCAGCCAAACAGACCATAGAGGCCGGACCAGGCCTCTCCACAGCGTTGTACAGCCTCTCGGCCGCCACCACGGACGGGGACGGGAGGAAATCTCCGGCAGTCTTCTCCTGATATTCCCTCACCTTGCCGAAAATGGATGCCGCCTCCGCAAAATCCTGCTTCACGATATCCTCCCCGGCCAGGCTCATGACCTTCCTGATGAAAATCCACTGGCCGGAATCCATTTCCGCAGGAAGCCTGTCCACGGAAGAATACCATACCACCCCTCCGTCCGTCCCGGCATACGGGAATATCTTCAGGATGGAGCCTGTCCGGACCATCATCACAAGCTCCTGCCTCTCCCTGTCCTTCTTCCCGGCATCCCGTCCGCCGGATTCCGGGATAGTCCCGGCCCAGCTTCCGGCATGGAAAATCCATCCGGTGAGGACCTGTTCAGGGGAAAGCCCGCGGTAGGACCGGCTACCGTAGAGCTTCATGGTGAAGTCCACTGCAAAAGTCTGCACGGGACAGATGCGGCCGTTGTAGTAAATGTACATCTTCCCGTACTCGCTGGCCACCTCCTCCGGGAGATGATCAGGGAGAGTGGTGCCCGGTTCCGGCCCGTAAAAGTCCGCCCCCTGTGCAGCCGGGGCGGGGAAGAATGCCAGCACAGCGGCTGCCGCACCCACCCTGGACAGACGTCCCAGAGCCCTCCGGAAGCCGCTGTCCTTCCGGAAGAAAAAGCCGGCGAGGGAAAGTATCAGGAGCCCGTATCCGGTATATGTCACAGGAAGCCCGGCCGGATCATGGCTCACCGACAGGGTGGAGCCTTTCCCGTCCTCGTCATAGCCGGACTGGTAGAAACGGTAGCCCCTGTACTTGGCAATCCTGTTCATGGAAATCCGGAGATCCTCGGAATGTCCTCCGTCGGCCACAGTTACAGTGCTCACGTAGTCCACGGGAGAGAAGGTCCCGGGATAATACTCTATGGAGAAATCCTTCAGCCGGACCGAGAACGGGAAGGGGCACTCCTGCAGGTCTTCCGTGAGGAATCCCGAGACAGGAGCATCCCCGGTCCGGAAATGTACGGAACCCTGCCGTCCCGTAAGATGGGTGAGCAAGGCCCCGGCCAGGATGAGGGAGAAGGCCAGGTGTATCCCCGTGACCGCAAAGGGACGGCGTCCCGGAGAACCGAAATAGAGGACAAGCCCGGAAACAGCGGCCAAGGCCCAGAGTGCGATGAACGGGAAGGAATGATAGCCTCCGTCCATAACGGCACCGGTCCCGGAGATCTTCTCCAGGACCGTCAGCACTGCCATATATACGACAAGGACAGCTATTGAGCCGAATGACAAGTATTTACAGATTCTTATAATCATATCACCAACAAAAATACATGAATATCCCATAATCAGCCGTCCCTGCCGGCCTCCGGCGTCAGCCTATATGGCGTTTATGAAAGCTACTATGGCCTCCCTGTCTTCACTTGAAAGTTCCCTGAACTCCTCCACGGAAGACCTTGCATCGCTCTGCGCGGACCCGTGCCACATTATGGCCTCTATAACATTCCTGGCCCTGCAGTCATGCAGCCTGTCCTGATGTCCGGAGCATACGAGAGAGAGCCCCCTGCCCCAGAGAGGGGTAGTGCGGCACCACGCGCCACGGATGTCGTTCTTCATATACAGCCTGTGCTGCATCATGTCGCTGTACGGCCATATAGTCTGCTCCGGATACCGCGGGAGCTCGTCGCCGGTGAAGAAGAGGTTCGGGTCGTTGTAGTTGTCTGGCCCAGTCTTCCAGGAAGGCCTGTGGCAGGAAGCGCAGCCTATTTCCCGGAAAAGCTCACGGCCCCTCTGCACCTGGGTGTCGGAAAGGTTCCTCGCCGCAGGCACCGCCAGTCCCCTGTGCCATATCATCAGGTCCGTGTACTCCTCGTCGGTCATCTCCACCGGAAGCTTCTGGCTCGTTAGGAAGGAATAGATGTCCTGCTCCACATTCCCGGTTTCCCACATGTCCTTGCAGTCAGGGAAATAGGTGTCGATGAAGTGGTAGAACCCGTCCTGGACGTCAGGGTCCTGCGAAGCCGTGGCAGCGTACGCAGTAGTCATATAGTGGTACCTGCGGTCGGAACGCGTAACATTTGTTATGTTCCAGATGGCGTTGGCACCCGGACCATCCTGCAGAGCACCTCGGCTGAGGGCGTATGTGAAGCGGTACGGATGCTGTTCACCGTTGCCCTGCAGCGAGTTGGAATACTGCTTCACCCATTCGCCGTCCTTGAAGAAGGCGTCGTTCACAAGGTCCCTGCCGGTAGCCTTCTCGACTTCCTCGAGCTTTGCATACTGGACCTTCAGGGAATCGTCCGGGATGGCGTCGAGAAGTCCGGTACCGTATATCCCGATGGTCGACTCGAGACGGATGCCCACCTCGTCGGCCGTCAGGGTCACGGTCTGCCCGTTCCTCGACGCCTGGATAGGGACATAATAGGCGTCGGCAGGGATAACCACCTCCGGATAAATAAGGTCATAGGTCTCCCCGTCCGGGAACTTGTTGCCCCATTCGTCCTGGTAGGAGAGCCAGTTTATCTGGATCTTCTCCTCGTCGAGCGGAGCCTTGAACGGCTCTATGGCCTTGGTCTGCGGCATTCCGGTGAGGGATGTCAGGTAGGCGTCCGTCTCCTTGTCGTATAGTACGAGGAGGTAGCCGTTGCCCATCTCGTTGTACCGGTAGGCGTCCGTCCTCTTCCCGTGGCCGTAGCCCGGGTGGCACATCAGGCAGGATGTCCTGAGGTAGAGAGGCCCGAGCCCGTCGAAAGGCTCCGAAGTGGGCCCGTAGTTGTGCTCGAAAATCATCTCCCCGTGCTTGAACTGCTGCACAAGCCCGGCATTCTCCACTGCCGGGGCCGGATCCTCGAATGCGGAGGCAGAGACGTTGAACGTTGTCCCGAGCTCTCCCCCTGAATATGTTTCAACAGCGACCCAGTCCGGGACAGGCTGGGGATCCGGGTTTTCAGTGGACACCGGATCGTCATTGCAGGCGGCCATTGCCAGGACGGCCGCCATGATAGTCATTGTCCTTTTCATCTTCATAATACCTATTATACCAATGCCTTGCATTTCACAAATTCAAATATTATTCAGTCAGGGCATTTATGGCAAGCGACAGGCAGCGGTCAAGTTCCTCTATGGCCTCTATCGCAGCCGCACAGTTCTCGTCCTGGTAATTCTCGATGAACGGCTCCGGTATGACCTTTATCTTCGCTATGGAATTGTCTATGGCAGAGGACACACGGCTCTCAAGGTCAGGGTCCGTTTCCTTGAAATATGCGCTGAGGGAGTTGACCGAGTCGTAGTCCCCCTCAATGCCTCCGTTCCAGACATTCCTGATGCTTATCATGTTGTCCTCGAAATCGACTATGGACATCTGGCTGTACGGGGACTCGACATAGGTGACGTCCTGTCCGGAATAGACCATTCCTATCTTCTGGGAAGCCACCTCGTCGGCTATGGTGTTGCAGCCTTCAATAAGCCACTGCATGGCCACGGTCGCATTGCGGCAGGAGCTGCCCGCCTGGCCTGCGTTCAGAAGGTTCTCCCCGTAGTATGCGCCTCCTGTCATGGTCAGAGGCAGCTCGAGTTCATCGTTGACCTTCGCGTAACGTTCCGGGTTATGAGACTCGCCGGCCCAGGCAAGCTCCATCTGCCAGCATTTGTTCCTGAGGTCCCCTGCCACGGCTACTGCATATATGAGGTAGTCTGTGCAGGTCACCCCGTTGTCCGTGTTCCCGGCGCTGAACCAGGAGGCCTGGCGCGGCTTTCCCTCGTAGAAAAGCACGTACTCTATGCCGTGGAAGCCGAGAAGAGTGGTCCCGAGCTTCTCCCCGGCATATACGTCCCCGTCCTCGGCGGCGAGCCCGGCAATCTGCGCCTGGTTGGTGAGGGCTTCCCTCAATCCCGTGAGGTCAAGGGGCCAGGTATCTATATGGGGATCGATCCCGAAATCAGTGGCAGCACCCCAGAGGAAGGCCTCGGACTTCTCCCAGTAGGCACGTGCGGTGAGGAAGGTCGCGCAGGCTTTCTTCAGATTCTCATCCGTAACCTCGCCCTTGAGGGTGGAAAGGTCTTCCACGAGCTGCTCCGTGTAGTCCGAAAGGCTGGTATAGGTCGGGATTACGGTGTGGTTCACGAAACGGTCAGCTATGGCCATGAACCTGTCGTCCCGGGCAGTGAGGTCGTCGAGCCCCTCGGAGCCCTTGTCGCATGATGTCATGCCGGCTATCGCCAGCACAGGCAAAAGAATCAAGATTGTCTTTTTCATCTGGATATTTTTTATGTTCCGAATATTTTATGCCGATTGTGCTTAATAAGGAATATCCTCAATTCATGAAATACGCTGCCCATACCACACCGAGGGATACCGACGGCTCCGGATTGTAGGGACTTTTCAGGAAACGGTGGGAATATTCAGCCTTGATCCCGACTTCAGGGATAGGGTAATAATTGATTCCGGCCGCAATACGGTGCTTGTCCGTCCAGGCATTTGGGGTGGTGCCGGAAGCCGGGATATATGAATCGTAATACTCATACCTCGCGAACACGTAGAATTTCTGCTCCGAGGCCTTCAGTCTTTCCGAGAGGGAGAAGAAGTCGTAGCCGGCCTCTATCCCGGCGCAGATGGCCGCCTTCCCTACCAGGGAATTGGCATAAGGGGAGGAAGTGGTATGGTTCTGGGTGGAATTGCGCCTGTTGATGTACCCTATGTCGGAAAGGTACCCGTAGTCGAAGTTACCCCTGGCGATGAAGCCGTACCTGTCGAACACGAAGTCGAAAGCTCCTATCATCACCGTGCCGTTCACCCCGGCGTACTGGTCTGAAGTGTTTGTGGTAATGTCGTTGTGGAAACTGTTGCCGATGTAGCCGCTGAGACCGAGCCGGAGCCCGTCTACGGAATAGTTGTCCACACGGAAGGCCCCCGCGACCTGGCTGGCCGGCTTGAATTCGTACGGGGAGGCCGAGCCGTCATGAACCCAGCCCTCCGTGGAGAAGAAGGTGGAGTTGAGCCCGGCGACCATCAGGGCCTCGTACCGCCAGTCCCCTGCCCGGCCCCAGACGCTGATACCGGTCTCATGCCATGTGCAGGGGATGATGGTGTTCTCGCCCTCCGGGCGGTACACTGTGAAGAATTCAGTAGGGAGATGATAGCTGTTGGTAAGGCCCACAGGGACTATTATATGTCCGGCCCTGACATTCAGCTGGGGGAAAAAGGACTTCTCGACCCAGAACTGTTCCAGGGCCACTTCCCCTCCCCTCTCTATCTCCTTCTCGAACTCTCCGGCCTCCCCGTTCTCCCTCTCCACGGCAGCCTCGACTCCGCCGTGCTCGAACTCGATCTCCATGCCGAGCTTCCAGCCCTTGCCGAAATCGTAGCCGAGCATCAGCACGGCGTGGGGAATGTCGAAACGGCCGTGGCCTTTGCTGTCCTTGTAGGCTTCCGGGGAAGAATAGATGCCGAAATTGTCACTGTACATGTTGTAGCTCATGACTGCCTCACCATAGCCACCTATGGTGAGACGGTTCATGAACCCTTTTCCCGTGTCTTTGCCTGTCCGTGTCCGCACCGCCGACGAGTCCGTTGTCGCCCCGGTGACGGCATCAGTCTTCCTGGTGGCGGCATCCGTCCGGAAAACGGCGGATGCGGCTAAAAAAGCGATTGCCGCAACAATAATCCTGGTCTTCATCTTCTGCATTTTCTTTTCGAGGTGCAAAAGTAGCCTGACCCTTATTGTGCGGCAATCACCAATTATCGTGATTTTCGTGAATCCGTATCAGTATTTATTCTGATTCAGCCGGATATCTGCCCGCCGGCGCGGGTCCCGGGACTATTTCCCGAGTTTCGCGTACTCCTCGTCGGTGACAGGTTCCAGCCACTCGTTGGAAGTGTTCTCCCCCGGTACGCTGAAGGCGAGATGGGCGAACCAGCTGTCGGCCGCAGCCCCGTGCCAGTGCTTTACATTGGCAGGGATATTCACCACGTCACCCGGCAGGAGCTGTACGGCAGGCTTGCCTTCCTCCTGGTACCAGCCACGTCCGGCCACACATACGAGCATCTGCCCGCCGCCCTTGTCGGCATGATGGATATGCCAGTTGTTGCGGCAGCCCGGCTCGAAAGTGACGTTGGAGAACGGAATCTGTGAGGACGATACGGGGGCGAGATAGCTGTTCCCGATGAAATACTGCGCGTATGCCGTGTTCGGCTCCCCTATCGGGAAAATCATCTCGCGCTGGAAAGCGGCCTTGCCGTTGTCATCGGCAGGGACATCCCCGGCCCATACATCCTTGGCAAGCCTGAAGGCTCCCCATGCATTAGGCCAGCCCGCATAGAACGCGATGTGGGTGAGCATAGCGGAAATCTCCTCCCGGGTAACGCCGTTGTTCCTGGCGAACTCGAGATGGTGGGACAGGGAGGAATCTATTATCCCTTTCCCGACAAGCGTGGCGACGGTGACCAGGCTGCGGTCGTGAGGAGAGAGCCCCGGATTGTTCCAGACCTCGCCGAAAAGCACGTCGTCATTGTACCTCGCGAAATCAGGGGCGAATTCCCCCAGCTGCTGACGGCCGGCCGTCTGTGTTATTTTCTCTTGTGCCATGGCAGATTGGATATTAGACATTAAACATACTGAAGACAACACGATGAGCGTGTTTACAACGAAATTTTTCATAATCATTTTCTTTTATAATGTGTATACAACCATGCATGCTGCTCGCAGGCATAGGCGGAATGGCGGATACTGTCCCTGCACCAGCCGTGCAGTTCCCTTGCCTTCGGCCAGCCCGTCAGATGTCGATGCTGACACCGCCGAGGAAGGTTGCCCCGGGCATAGGGTAGCCGGCCAGGATCTCATATCTCTGCGCCAGGAGGTTCTCCCCCTTGGCATATACGGAAAGCCAGTCAAGTATCCGGAAGCGGACGTTCAGGTCCCAGAGGACGAAATTCTCCGTGTCCAGGGTGTCGAGGTCGGTATAGAGCCCGTTCACATACTGTATCACGGTGGAGACAGTCCAGCGGCCCTTCGTGAAGTCGGCCCCGGCGGCCAGCTTGTGCTGCGGGGAGGACAGTACCGGATTCTCCATATTCAGCCAGCTGTAGCTGCCCTGCACGCTCCAGGCCGGGCTGAACCGGTAGGAAAGGCTGACTTCGGTGCCCCAGTTCTCTATTTTCCCGGAATTCTGGTTCAGCATACCGCTCCCGGAAGGGTTCGGCAGGCGCATGATGATATTGTCCCCGTTTATGTAGAATACATTGGCGCCGTAATGGAGCCGCCCGTCCAGGAGGGACTGGGAAACGGAAAGCTCATAGCTCCAGAGGCGTTCCGGGAGAAGGTCGGGATTCTGCGGAGGGAACATGTACATCTCCCTTATGGTAGGGTTGCGGAAACCTTTCCCGGCCATGGCCTTGAGCTCGGTGTCATGCGGCAGGTGGAAGGCCAGCCCTGCCTGGGGGATGACCTCCGTGCCGGTGACCGAATGCCAGTCTACACGCACACCGGCGTCAAGGCTCATCCACCGGCCTATGTCCTGGCGGAAATCCAGGTAGCCGGCCATCTCGTCCAGGGACTTGTCGGCAAGGCTCGCCGTATGCCCGTCCAGGATGAACTCGTTCCAGGCCCTCCCGCCGAAATGGAAATAGTCGAAGCCGAGGGTGATGCGGTTGCCCTTGAAGAAAGCCGCGCTCTGGTACCAGGAGACTCCGTACATGAGGTCTGTGGAGTTGAAGCGGTAGTCCAGGGGCTGTTCCCCGGGACGGTAGCCGTCGTTTATCCAGTGGTCGCCCCAGTTGTAGAAGAAGCTGACGGAGCCGGAAGTCCGGTCATAGTCATTCTCTATGGCGACAGAGGCCATGCCCCTGGTGATACGCTGGTCGTTGTCGAGATAGGGTTCATCCACGGCACCGGGGTTAGAGGCGTTGAAATGCGTGACATTCACGTCTCCCCACAGTTTCCAGTGGTCAGTGAAATCGTAGCCGAGCTTGGCATAGCCCCCGTACTGCTCGAAGCCCATGTCGGAGCGATGCCCGTCCGTACGGTTGTAGGAGGCCGTCACCACGCTGCTGAACCTCCCTTTCCTGACCCGGTTCGTTACCTCGCCCAGGAAGGTACCCCAGGAGCCGCCCCCTACATTGATGCCGGTCTTCACCCCGTCCTGGTCCATCTTGCGGGTCACGATGTTTATGACCCCTCCCATGGCGTTGCTCCCGTAGAGGACGGATGCCGGTCCCCGGAGGACCTCCACCCTCTCCACCATCATGGTCTGGTACGAGTCAGCTATGGGATGCCCCATCAGCCCCATGTACTGTGGATGCCCGTCTATCAGCACAAGCAGCCCGGTGGTCTGGAGTCCCTGCTGTACCGGGCCGCCGATACCGCGGACCGACATCTGTCCCGCCGCCCCGTCGGAGACCCCGTACCCGAGAATCCCCCTCGAAGTCGAGAAGAATCCCGGGACCATGGAATTGAGGACAGGAAGTATGGACACGGCCTGGCTCCTCTCCAGCTCCTCCCTGTCCACCACGGAGATGGTCATGGGGAGATGGCGGACATCGGTCCGGTTGCGTGTCCCGGTGACGACTACCTCGTCTATACTGTAGGAAGGGAATGCCGCCGCAGTATCGGAGGGGGCAGTCAGAACTGCATTCCCGTCCGAATCTACAGTACGGTCCGTGGCTGAAGGATAAGCCCGTGGAGAGCCGTCCGGGGCAGAGGTCCGGACGGCTGCCACGAGCGGGTCATTGCATAGCAGAGCCATTGCAATGGATATGGCTGAGGCAACAATATATTCTCTCATTTTCCTTTTCTTTGTAACGATGCCGCAAAAATAAGGAATCCGGAGCTATACCCCAGTACATATTTTACTGCTTGTTGTGCACATTTTACGGAGTCACTTCACCCTGACAAGCTCGTAGCTGCGGGTGCCGAGCCCTATTTTCTCCGCATGGGCGAGGCAGGTCCTGTATTCGGTGTCAGGGTTTGTATTGCAGAAATGGTCGTGCCTGTCGTGGAAATCCGGCCTTGCCATCTCGTCGGCAAGCTGGCTGCCAGGCAGAGGGGACTGCTTCAGGCAGGCGTCCACGCAGGCCTGGTCCAGGGCCAGGGGGTCGAAGGAAGCGAACATGCCGACATCCGGTATTATCGGGGTGTCGTTGCCTGGATGGCAGTCGCAGGTCGGGGAGACATCACATATTATGGATATGTGGAATCCCGGCCTTCCGTCCACCACGGCCTTGGCATATTCCGCCATCCTGCAGTTCAGCTCCTTTACCGCTGCATCCTGGGCGAAGTCTATGGCGTCGAAGTTGCACGCCCCTATGCAGCGGCCGCAGCCCACGCAGTTCTCCTGGTCCACCGACATTTTCCGGGACGCCTCGTCGAAGACCAGCCCGTCGTTCGCACACTCCCTCATGCACCTTCGGCAGCCCCGGCACTTCTCCGGGTCGATGACGGCCTTGCCGTTGCAGTGCTGTTCCTTCTTCCCGGCCCTCGAGCCGCAGCCCATGCCTATGTTCTTGATGGCGCCACCGAAACCTGTCATCTCGTGCCCCTTAAAATGAGTCAGGGATATGAACACGTCGGCATCCATCACCGCCCGTCCTATCCTCGCCTCCTTCACATACTCTCCCCCGGCCACCGGGACGGCGATGTCGTCGGTTCCCTTAAGCCCGTCACCTATTATCACCGGGCAGCCTGCGGACAGGGGCGAGAACCCGTTCTCCCATGCGCAGTAAAGATGCTCTATGGCGTTCTTCCTCTTCCCGGGATAGAGGGTGTTGCAGTCGGTCAGGAAGGGCTTGCCTCCGGCCCCGGCCACGGTGTCGGCCACGGCCTTCGCGTAGTTCGGCCTCAGGAAAGTCATGTTCCCGAGTTCCCCGAAGTGCATCTTGATGGCCACGAACTTGCCGTCCATGTCTATGCCGGAGATGCCGGCAGCCTTTATCAGGCGCTTCAGCTTGTCGGCTGGGCCTTCGTCCGGCCGGCAGCGGAAGTCGGTGTAGAATACCTTGGCAGTTGTCTGTGTTTCACTCATATTCAGCTCCTTTTTTTTTGAATGCGTTCGGATTTTCCGCGGCCGTGCGTCAGAGGGCCGTCCGGAGGGTGAAGACCGTGATTTCGGCAGGGACACCAATCCTGGCCGGGAACATTGTCTCGCCCAGGCCGTCGTTGACATACAGGTACTGTTCCCCCTCCCTGTAGAGCCCGCTGTTCTCCCGGTACAGGAGGCGGCTCGGCTCCAGGCCCAGGAACTTGAACTGGGCATTGTGGGTGTGGCCGGACAAGGTCAGCACGATGTCTTCCCTGCCGGTGACCCCGAATCTCCAGTGGGTAGGGTCATGGGACAGGAGGATCTTGAAGCAGCCGCCGGTCCCTTCCAGGGCTTTCCCGAGGTCCCCGTGTGTCTCGAACTGCCTCATGGCCGAGATATTCTCCACCCCTGTTACGGCGACAGAGTCCACCCCTGCGGCAGACGGACGCCTCAAGATGAAGGAGGCGTTGTCGAGCAACCTCCAGCCCAGCTCCTTCTCATGCCTGCGGACCAGGGCGACGGCCTCTTCCCGTTCCTCATGGCTGTCCCAGTCGTTATACGGGCAGTAGTCGTGGTTGCCCATGACCGAGAATATGCCGTCGGCAGCCTCCAGCCGCGAGAGTTCCTCCACAAAATGCGGAATCTCATCCGGGGCCGTCGTGACAAGGTCTCCCGTGAAGGCCACGATGTCCGGGTGCTGCGCGTTCACCGAGTCCACAATCCTGCGCAGTACCTCGTCCCGTCCCCTGAAGGAACGCAGGTGCATGTCCGAAATCTGGACGACCCGGTATCCGTCGAAGGATGACGGCAGGCGTCCGGAGGAGATTTCCACCCGGTTCACCACCACGGCATCCCGCCCGGCCAGCCACCCGTAGAGGAATAGCGCCGGAGGCAGGAGAAGGACCCATAGCCCGTTCAGGAACACGGAGCGGAACGGCACCCTGAACAGGGCCGCAATCCCCGCCACGGCCGCGACAGCCGCAATGGCCACAAGGCTGATAATGCCAAGCAGCACAAGGACAAATATAGTTTCTTCCATAAAAGACCCCGCCTCTGGTGGCGGCGGGGCAAAGTTACAAAATCAGAACAAGAAGCCGTTTAAATTTCTCGAAAATCAACAGGGATTCACTTGGAGAACTTGTCCGCCATGGTCGGGTTCCCCCAGGTAAGCTTGCGTATGGTGAGGTCCTCCGCCTTCTCGTTCGCCAGACGGAGATTGTTCTCCGAACCGAGCAGGGCCTCCTTTATCTTCATGAGATGGGCGATGCTCTTGTCTATTTCCGCTATCGCGGTCTGGAATTTCTCGCTCGCGAGCCTGTAGTTCCTCGAGAATTTCTCCTTGAAGTCGTTTAGCTTGTTCTCGAAATTGGTCACGTCGATGGTCTGCTGCCTTGCCGCGGCAAGCTGCTGCTTGTACACCGCGGCGTTCCTCGACGCCTGCGAGAGCAGGGAGATTATGGGCATGAAGAACTGGGGCCGGACCACATACATCTTGGGATAGCGGTAGGAGACGTCCACGATGCCGCCGTTGTAGAACTCGTTGTCCGGCTCCAGGAGGGATACCAGGACGGCGTACTCGCACTTTTTCTCGTTCCTGTCCCTGTCGAGCTTGTGGAAGAATTCCTCGTTCCGGTGCCTTGCCGCTGTGTCGTCCATCTCGTTCTTCATCTCGAACATTATGGAGATGTACTCCACCCCGTCGTCCGTATAGTCCCGGAATATGAAGTCACCCTTGCTGCCGCCCCGGGCATCGTTGTCCTTCTCGAAATAGGCATGGGGAAAGGCGTATGTCCTTACCTTGTTGAACTCGTTGCTGCAGTGCACCTCGAGGCTCTCCCCTATCATCTTGGTGGACAGCCTGGCCTTGAGGTCCTTGTAGTAGTCCACCTGCTCCTGCTTGTCCTTCAGCTGCTGCTCGTACTTCTCCCGCAAGGCGTTCTCCCTGAGCCTGGCGGCGTCTTCCCCGGACTTCACCATGCCCTTGAGCTCGGCAATCTGCGTATCCCTCTCCTTGAGCATCTCCTGCGCACGGTTCTTCTCCTCCAGGACAGCAATCCGTATCTCCCCGGACTTCCTGTCCACGGCCTCGCGCAGCTGGACAATCTCCTGCTGCTTCGCGTTCAGGCTATCGGCAAACCGCTGTTCCGTACGGAGCCTTTCATTGGCGAGCTCCGCCTTCATCCGCTGCTGCAGCTCGGCCATGCGGCGGTCCATCTCCTCCTTGAACTCCCTGGTCCTCACCTGGTTCAGGATCGAGGCATACCCGGCCTCGTCCACCTTG
Organism: Candidatus Cryptobacteroides merdigallinarum; assembly: GCA_017694655.1. GTDB lineage: Bacteria > Bacteroidota > Bacteroidia > Bacteroidales > UBA932 > Cryptobacteroides > Cryptobacteroides merdigallinarum. The sequence goes on along the minus strand of JADIMQ010000003.1, from coordinate 55,351 downwards.
AATACACTCCCGCACTCGGGACATCTTATCTCATTCATATCCATCCTGTTTTATCTGCCGTCCGCCTGCCCGGGCAGGGGAAGCATCTGCAAAGATAGGATTTTATGGGCACCGGCAAAATCCCGGACACCGGCGTACGACAGAATTTCTACAGAGTCTCGTCATATTTTTGCCGGAAAAAAGGATATGAAACTCTTGTTTGCCACGATTGCCCTGTATACGTTCTGCCTGTGCCTCTGTGCGCAGCCGCAGACAAGGTGCCTGCAGGACTATGTCGGGGCCGCCACAAAAGACGTTTTAGGGTGACACAAAATCTCTTTTGGGCCGTTCACCCCCCTCATTACGGAAAAAATATTCGCACTTTACACAGAAAGACAAAAAATAGACACAAAGTGTAAAATGATTATTGGAACAAATAGCGGTTCTTTGCAACGGCAAAATCAGAAGCAGTGAAAAAACATCAGATCCACTTATAAAATGAACAGGACAATAATCATTATTGCCATACTGATGCTGACCTCCATATCGGCATCAGCCCAGAAATGGCATTTGGGGACTGACTTCGGCACATGGGCCCACCTCGGGACGATGAATATCGAAGGCGGGGCCGCGGTCTCGAGGCATTTCAGCATCGAAGTGGCAGCCATGTACAACCCCTGGGTATTCAAGAAGGGGAACGGAAGCCAGTTCCAGAGCAAGAGACAGGAATACCTGATAGGCACACGCTGGTGGCCTTGGCACGTCTATTCCGGATGGTGGGTAGGCGGTGCCGCCAAATACAGGGAATACAACCGCGGAGGCTTGTTCCGCCAGACTACCGAGGAAGGAGACGCTGTCGGCCTCGGCATCAGCGGCGGTTATACCCTGATGCTGAACGAACATCTGAACATAGAGTTCGGGCTGGGGGCTTTCGGAGGATGGACAAGGTACACCTCGTACACTTGCCCGAAATGCGGCAGGATAACGGATTCAGGAGACAAGTGGTTTATCCTTCCAGATGATTTGACAATAGCTTTGATATGGGTATTCTAAAGACAAAAAACATCATAATGCTGCTTGCGGCAGGCATCTTCATGCTCTCCTGCGCCACCCAGAAAAGGCTCAAGGACCTGAATGAAGAGGCCGTGGGCGCGGCACTGTCCCTCTCGAGCGAAGATGCCGGCGACCCGGAAGAATGGAACGATGTGCCTGAGGTACAGAAGAGGGACACCATACAGATCGAGGACTTCGACGGGAAAGAGGTCCTGATAATGAGGGCCGTCAAGGACGAGAACGGGGAGATGGTGGCGACAGACGTCCTGGACGCTGCCACTGTCACGGCCCGCTTCCGCAATGTGGCGGAGAGGCGTGGCAAGGTGGACATAGTCTTCCGGATCACTGTACCGGAGAAGATGCAGTATGAGGACTGGCAGCTCCGGTTCTTCCCGATAATGCACATCCTTGAGGATACCGTGGCCCTGAGCCCGGTGATAATCACAGGTATGGGCTACCGGGAGGAACAGCTGAAGGGTTACCAGAGGTACAACCGTTTCCTGTCGTCCATCGTGAGCGACACCACGTATTTCGTGAACATGAGGCTCCTCGAGATTTTCATAAAGAGGAACATCCCGGAACTGTATGCGTTCCGCAATGACACGAGCTTCGTGACGGAGTCGGAATTCCGCTCCGCGTTCGGGGTTTCCGGGGAAGAGGCCGTATGGCACTATACCAACAAGATAGGGCTCAGGATAAACAACAAGCGCATTTCCAGGAAAGACGACATGTTCCGGAAATATGTGAAAGCCCCTATCATCTCGGAGGGGATAAAGCTCGACACCGTCATCCGGAGCGTGAACGGGGACTTCATATACGACTATGTACAGACAGTGGACACCAGGCCGAAGCTCCGCAAGGTGGAGGTCGTGCTCGGAGGGGAGGTGTACAAGTCGGACCAGAGCCTGTACTCCATGCCGGAGTCCGAACCGCTGACCTTCTATATCAGCTCGCTCAGTACACTGACAGACAATACGGTACGCTACATAAAGAAAATCCTGGAACGGAGGGTGGAAGCCAATACGGTATGCTACATAGACTTTGACCTCGCGAGCTACGAGGTGGTGGATACCTTCGCCAACAACGACGAGGAGATACACCGGATCAAGGAGAACCTTGCTTCCCTCATGGAGAACAAGGAGCTCGACCTCGACTCCGTGGTGGTGACAGCCTCGGCTTCCCCGGAAGGACGCAGGTCGTACAACGAGACCCTGTCCAGGAACAGGGCGCAGGCCATAGGGAAATATTTCGGGGACTGGATGAAGTCCTACACGGATTCCCTGGAGGCGGTTTCAGGGTTCTCGGTGGACGAATACGGGAATGTCCAGAATATCGAGAGGAACATCATCCCCATGATAAGTTACTCTGGAGGAGAGAACTGGAATATGCTGGATGCCATAGTGAAGGCGGATACGGTGATGACCGCTGCGGAGAAAGAGCAGTATTTCAGCGGCCGCGACAGCCTTGACGCGGACCTGCAGGAAGCGAGGATGAGGGAGTTCGCCAGCTATGACCATATCCGGAACTCAATGTACCCAAAGCTGAGGACGGTAAGGTTTGACTTCCATCTGCACAGGAAGGGTATGGTGAAGGACACTGTACATACTACGGTTCCGGACAGTGTCTACATGGAGGGTGTACAGGCCATCCGGGACAGGGACTACGAGAAAGCCATCTCGATGCTGCGGCCATACGGGGACTACAATACGGCCGTCGCGTACATGAGCCTCGACTACAATGCCAGCGCCAAGGATATCCTCGAGAAACTCGAGAAGGACGACAGGGTGAGCTACATGCTGGCGATACTGTACGGAAGGCTCGGAGATGACGCCAAGGCAGTCGAATATTATATAAGGGCATGCCGGATGAACCCGGCCATGGTACACAGGGGCAACCTCGACCCGGAGATAGCTGCCCTGAAGAAAAGATACAGTATAGACGAGCAGTTGCAAACCGATGAAGAACCATTGCTGTAAGATTATGAAAAAGAGTTTCCTTACAATAGCTGCGGGAGGATATCTCCTGGCCGCTACCATAACATCTTGTTCTGTAAAGGAAGACAGGTCTGTCTGCCCTTGCCTCCTGGATGTGGACCTCCTGGGGGCACCTGCAGCCAGGGCGCCGTTCCTGACCGGACTGACCCAGGGCAACGGGGTGACCTACTCCGAGTTCCAGTCTCCGGCCGAGGAGACTTTCGAAGTCAGCAGGAGCCGGGCCGACGTGTTTGCATGCTCCATCAAAGACATAGCCCGGGACATGATCGAGAATAGTGTCTACAGGATTCCAGAGGGGCAGCAGGCCGACAGCCTGTGGAGTTTCAACGGCTATGCCGAATGCGCCGGGGAAACGGACTATATAAAGGCTGAGCTCCACAAGCAGTTCGCGGCGGTGGATCTCGAGGTGATAGGGATGCCGGAAAATTCCCAGGTCAGCCTGGAGGGTGAGGTCAACGGTATGGACCTCCTTACACGTACCCCGGTAGAGGGGCCTTATTCTCTCGCACTGTCCAAGGGGGATGACGGGCATTTCCACTTCACACTCCCCCGCCAGAATCCGCAGTCCCGCATTTCCCTGTACGTAAACGACGGCGGCGGCAATGTGGATTTCGACCTCGCGGGATGGATAAGGGCTGAAGGTTACGACTGGGATGCCGCGGACCTGGACGACATCAGGATCACGTTCAACTATCAGGAGATGGACGTCACTGTCGAGATCAAGGACTGGAATGAGACTGACCAGTCGACCGGTGTCGGGGACGTGTGACAGGTGAGACCAGAGCTATCTCGCTAAAAGAATTCAGGAAAATTATGCCGGCAAGGGCCATAAAAATTTTTGAAGATTCAACACCGAAGTGCAACAGTCAGTGGCCCGCGGGTCCCATAAAAATTTTCCAGAAAAAACAGGACAGTTTCTAAATATAATTATACATAGTATTGAAAATGAAAAGGATCAGCATTTTGACAGGGCTCTGCTGCCTTATGATGGCAGTGTCGGGCACAGGCTGTACGACAGAGACATTGGTGTCCCAGCCGCCGGCAGGGACAGAGGAACAGGAGCCGGAACCAGAACCCGAGCCTGAACCGGAACCGGAGCCAGAGCCGGAACCAGAACCAGAACCGGAGCCTCCGAAGACTTTGACCGAGGAGGAGAAGCTGAAGATACAGTCGTATTTCTCGGAAGTCCTTTCCGGGGCCCAGACAGCCTTCGGGGAGGGCATTCCGCTTGAGAACTATGACACTGCGGCTACTGCAAAGGATGTTTGGGAAGCATGGAAGCAGGCCAACATGCAGCTGGCAGAAGACAAGCTCCCGGGCCTTGCCCCTCTCGCCAACAAGCAGACCGGCAAATGGACCCTGCCTCAGGAACTCGAGCCGAACGCGGTCATGAACTACTACTGGGGGACGAAGGGCAGCAAGCCTGAAGGCGGATGGCCTCTGTTCCTCTACCTGCACGGCTCCGGAAACAGGGACACCGAGTGGTCCAACGGCCATATCTATGCCTCGAGGTTCAACGATGCGCCCTGCGTCTACTTCATCCCGAAGATACCTAACACGGGCCAGTGGTACAGATGGTACCAGAAGTCCAAGCAGTATGCATGGGAAAAGCTCCTCAGGCTCGCATTTGTTTCAGGTGATGTGGACCCTGACAAGGTATATTTCTTCGGTATATCCGAAGGAGGGTACGGAAGCCAGCGCCTGGCATCGTTCTACGCAGACTATCTTGCAGGTGCCGGTCCCATGGCCGGAGGCGAGCCCCTCCGGAACGCCCCGCCCGAGAACTGTGCGAACATAGCATTCTCCCTGCGTACCGGGGCAAATGACGCGTCGTACGGCAGAAGTGTGCTTACAGGATATGCCAAGAAATGGTTCGACAAGCTCGAAGCCGCCAAGCCAGGCTACTACAAACACTACATTGAGCAGGTTGCCGGCAAGGGCCATGACCTCAAGTACGACTTCGACAAGACTACCCCGTGGCTTGCCCAGCACCGAAGGAACCCGTACCCTAAATACCTGTACTGGGAAGACTTCGCGATGGACGGGATCAGGAGAAAAGGCTTCTACAACATTTCCGTCCAGGAGCGCCAGAGCACGAACGAGAGGTGGTGCTACGAGATGACAATAGAGGGCAATGCAATCAATATAACTTTACAGAAGGCCACCTACACCGTGCTGTCGTCCACGAGCGGAGTGGAGCATGAGATAGAGAAGAGCTTCTCTCCGGCGACATCCGGCAGGTTCACCGTCTACCTTTGCGACGAGCTTGTGGACCTCGGACAGGAGGTCGTGCTCACGGTCAACGGCAAAGAGGCGTTCCGCGGTATCCCGGAAGCTGACCTCAAGCACATGGTAAACAGCTGTGCGACATTCTTCGACCCGCAGCGGGTCTATCCGGCTGCAGTGGAAGTGGACCTGTCCGCACTCTGACATTCCACATGGCATCCTTCCGGGCCGGGAACGTCCTTGTCCGGAAGGTTTATATCACTCATATTGTTGGAAGAGGCGGTGCATCACAGCGGGCAAATCCGCAAGGTTACCGTACGGATCCGGGACAAAGCCATCTACGTCAATAAAATTCATGTCGCCCCGACCGTAAGGACCTTGCAGGCCCGGCCTGATGCACCGCCGGATTTATATCTGTCCGGGCCGCAGGCTCGGGTCACTGCCCTGCGGGGCTTTTCTCATCTTATCAGGTTCAGGAATTCGTTCCTTGTCCTTTCATCTTTCAGGAAGACCCCGGAGAAAGCCGAGGTGGTGGTGATGGCGTTGGCTTTCTGGACCCCCCTTATCTGCATGCACGTATGCGCAGCCTCTATGACCACGGCCACGCCGAGGGGATGCAGTGTCTGCTGGATACAGTCCCGTATCTGCACGGTCAGCCTTTCCTGTACCTGGAGACGCCTGGCGTATGTCTCGACCACCCTGGCGATCTTGCTCAACCCGGTAATATAGCCGTCCGGGATGTACGCCACGTGGGCCTTGCCTATGAACGGCATCACATGGTGCTCGCAGGTGGAGTAGAGCTCGATATCCCTTACCAGGACCATCTGCCGGTATTCTTCCTTGAATATGGCTCCCCTTATGATTTCCGCCCCGTCCTGCCCGTAGCCCTGGGTAAGGAACTGGAGTGCCTTGGCGACGCGTTCCGGAGTTTTAACAAGTCCCTCGCGGTCAGGGTCTTCCCCCAGGAGCCGGAGTATTTCCCGGTAATGCCCCGCAATTAGTTCCGTGGTGTTGTCCGTGTATATGTCTTCTTTCGTATATGCCATAGTGCAAACCGTTTAAGTATGGTACGCAAATTGTCTACGCAATGCGTCGCAAAAATAGCAAAAAGAATCCATCTTATATTTTTTTTGTATATATTTGCGTCCTGTTTGGACACCCTGTTGTTAAATTTGGATGCAAACACCTGAAAATAAACGATATAAAACTGAATTTAATTATGTATTGGACACTTGAACTTGCGTACAGGCTTGAAGACGCTCCCTGGCCGGCTACCAAAGAGGAACTAATCGACTATGCCACGCGTTCCGGAGCGCCGCTCGAGGTGGTCGAGAATCTTGAAGAACTCGAGGACGACGGCGAGATATATGAAAGCATCGAGGATATCTGGCCGGATTATCCCACAAAGGATGACTTTTTCTTCAACGAGGAGGAATACTGATGTATAACTAACTGATTGTTAGTTAATTACAAGTCCCACTTAAAGTAAAACTTTAGGTGGGGCTTGTTGTATAAAAACCGCATTCTATCGCATTCAGTCGCATCTTATAGTTTTACAAGTTACCTTACAAGTTACCTAATTTCACCGTATTTGAAAAAAAGGACGGTTTTTGGTAAACTCTTGAGAAAAAACGGCTTGTAAACATCATCGCATATGATGACATCTGATAAAACTTACGATTCAGAAGCCGGACGGCTCAAAGTTACCTTAAAATCCGCATTAGGCAACAGAGTTCCCGAAAAAGAAAAAGTCACTCGGAAAAGTGCATTTATTGCGGCATATAATCGCATTTCATGCAAATTGGGAGATGAAGAAAATTTAAGGTAACTTTGTGATAATAATGATGTTATGGAAAAGGTAAATCAACAGATTCCCCAGGGGAACTATGTTCTCCTGAACTCCCCGAACAGCAAGGGGGAACGGTGCATATACCTAAGGTATTTTGTCGATGGAAAATATGTAAAGAGATCGACTGACATCTGGATAGACGAGGACGACTGGGACTGTGACAGGCAGGAGGTGATGGGCCGCAACCGCTATGCCGCGCGCATCAACAATTACCTGAGCACCCTTTACGACAGAATACGGACACAGATGCTCGATATGCGTGTGCGTGTGACTTATGAAAGCCTTTCTGCCCTCCTCCTCGGCAAAAAGAGGAAGGCGGATCCGGATTCCGCAATCGAAGAACAGGGCCTGGTAGAATATGCGCATAAGGTGAACGACCTGTTCTACAGGTCCAACAAGTACGGATATACCACATGGTACAACAAGAAGAAGTACATCGAGGCATTCGAGAGGTTCAACACCCATTACCTCAAGGGTCCGAAGCCTACATTTGACAATATCAAGGTGTCCATCTTTGACGAGTATGTGCGCTACCGGTTTGATGTATTGAAGAATGTCAGCAAGGAGGGCATCAACAAGACGCTTGTCCCCTTGTATGCTGCCCTTGAGTATGCCGCAAGGAACGGAGATATAGACCAGAAAACTATCGCCCCAATAGTGAACAACTACCTGATAACCAGGGAGACCAAATACAAGGATGACACAAGCGGGGAAGAGAAGGTCAAGTATCTGACGCCTGACCAGATGATATATTTTCATGACTATTGCAAGGGTCTCCGGAGCAGGCACGCAAGGGACATAATGGACATGTTCTTTTTCTCGTTCTATGCCTGCGGGCTCAGGTGCTCGGACATAATAACGCTTGAATGGAAACATATAGACTTCGCAAGGAAAATACTGAAGAAGGTTCAGGTGAAGACCAAGAGGATGCATGATGTTGACATACCGCTGGGAGACGGGGCCATGGAGATTCTCGAACGCTGGAAACGGTACGGCTACAATGACCGGTTCGTCTTCAACCGTCTTCCTGAAGACTTTGACACGGGCAATGAGCGGCAGCTTTTCATGGCCAGGAATGCGAAGGACAAGGGGATAAACAGGACACTCGCCACCATAAGCAGGAATGCCGGCCTGCCCATCACGGTGACAATGCATGTCGCGCGGCACAGTTTTGCCGTCATGTCGATCAACAACGGGATGTCAGTCTACATGCTGAGCAAGCTCCTGGGGCATTCTTCAACGGTGGCCACGGAAAAGACCTATGCCCAGTTCCTCAAGGAGAAGGTGAAGGACGATGTGAAGAGCATCCTCGACTTCAAAATGTAGGTACAGGGAAAGGGGCCCGAAGGTCCCTTTTCCTGTTTTGAAAATGTATGCCGCAGTGACAGCCCCTTCCCGGGTCTGGGCCTACATGCCGAGTTTGCGGACGCTTCTTATGAATCCCTTGTCACTGGCGAAGGTGTCATAGTGGTTGCTCTTGAGAAACTTGTCGATGTCGTCTTTCGAGTAGAGATATACGCTCCCTACCTGTGAATACCCCAGCAGCCCAGTATCCCTCCATTTCTTGAGTGTGGCGGATGCTATCCCGAACATCTCCATCACCTCCTTGTTCGTATATGCCGGCTTCGTCTGTGATACGAGGCTTGTCTTTATCTGGCGGACGTCTTTCCGCAGTCCTGTTATTCCTTTAAGGAGGTCTTCCAGTCCGACCTCCTCCTGCTCAAATCTAATGTTTTTGGCCATAATCGTCATATTTCTTGCTTGCTGATTTTACATATTCAAGTGCGGACTGCAGCGCTGTGTCCACATCGTAGAGCTTTTTCCTTCCGACTGATGATATGACCGCCTTGTCGAACACTCCGAGCCTGTTCAGTTTCACCGTCTGCGTGCGTCCGCATCCGAGGTGGGCACCGAGCTCCGTTAGCCCGTGCGCCACTCTCCTCGTATGATCCGCCTTGCTTGTTTCAGAGAGTGTCTTCCTGAGCAGGGAGAAGAATTCTTCCCCCGTCATCTGCCATATCGGTTTGTCAAGCAGCCTCCAGTCCGCCTCCCTTGTCCGTCTGTTGTCCTGGTGCTTTGTCATATTGTCCTCGCCTTGTTGATGTCGTCCGGGGCCACGGACAGGACGAGGTTCCTCTGTCCTCCTGTCTCGTACAGATATATCCGCAGCACCTGGTCTCGTGAAAGTGTCATCTTGTCGAATGAATATACTATCCTGCCCGTCTTTCCGGGGCCTGCCGACAGCGACCCGAATTTGCTCTTCGGAAAGACGGTCTGGTCATACTCGACAGTCCTTTTCGAGTGTTTGCGGCTCTCTATCACGAAGGTGGCGTCGTTTATCTGGTAGCTTATCCCCGAGGAGTTCTCGACCGAAAGGGTCATGTATGTAATGTCCAGATACGAGAACAGGTTCTCACAAGAGGCTGTTATCCCGTATCCCGAAGTCACGATGTGATACAGCTGCCTTTTTGTCTTCGACACTTCCTCCATGCTCGGTGCGTCCCCGGTCTTCCATGTGCTGGCGGTCTTTCTTCCTCTCCGCGCTGTTGCCCTGTCCGGTTCTGCGTCCTGACTGACAGTGTCCTTGCGGGTGTCCACTATGAGCTCCTCGGGATGTTCGTCGGATACGACAATGAATGTCCACATCTTTCCGTTCGATTCCAGCGCAGATACGGAGCACGGCTCCGAGAACGGCTCCCTGGCCTTCAGCGCTATCATGTTCTTGTTCTGCTCGACGACTTTCGCTGCAATTGTCCTGCTGTTCGACATGTCGGCGTAGGACACGTCCGTGGAGAAAATGATGTGGGTCGTGAACAGTGAGGAAACCTTAAGCGTGTCGTTCTGGGCTGTTGCCACGGCTGCGGAGATCATGGCCGCAGCAATAGTTAAAATGAATTGTTTCATATGCTTATCTGTTTTTTGTCCTTAAAATGAAGAACCTGTATCCGGCGGGCACCGTGACGGTTATCTCCCCGTTCCTGCTCTGGGCTATGGATACGCCTGTCCTTACGGCCGATGAAGCGAGCCTTCCGACCCTCCCTCCGATGACGGAGCCGATGGTGGACAGCCCCCTGCTCTTTGCCGTCCTTGCGGCGTTACCGTTCAGGTCCGGGCAGTATATTCCCTTCCCTCCGTCGCTGTCATATGCCTCGTATCCAAGCGTGTATATCCTGGAGTTCATCTCTATGTTCGATATTGTGAGCTCCAGCCTCTCCCTGATGCTGCATGTGGCCATCAGGTGTGTGTTCTCCGGGATAAGGGTGCCGTTGACCACCATGTCCTCCAGGAGCCTGATGGACACTCTCGTCCCGTCCTTCAGCTTCTCCTCCCTGACGAACATGCAGGCGAACGGGTGTTCCGACTCTGTGACGAGCTCATCAGTCCCTCCTGACAGCGACGAGAATCCCGCGTTGCCATCCGCCCCGTCAAGGGACGACATGGCCGATGACCTGCGGACGGCTGCGCTTCCCCCGGAAGGCGGCATGCCGTTCCCGTCCTGCACCAGGCTGTCCCTTGCATCCGGTCCGGAAGCGGTGCTGTCCCCGGCCGCTTTCCCGTGCCCGATTGTGCTGTCGGCGTTGTCGTAGTATTTCCGCATCCTGTATTTCCGGTACCCCGCGTCGCCAGGGGCGGGCGGACGCCCGGAGGATGCTTTTTCCCTGTCGCGGCCATGCGACGGGCTGGAACCGGTGATTTCCCTGTATATGATGCCGTCGTCCTTCTCCTGGTCCGTACCTCCGTCTACGGGATCTGCACTGTAAGGGTCTTCGTCGGAATACCGTTCATTGGCGTCCCATATCCTTTCCGCCGCGAGGTAGGCGTCCAGTTTCGACTCCTCCATTTCAGTCCTCTCCGCATCGGGTATTCCCGTTTCTGCAGAGTCCCGCTCCGCAGCCTTCCTTCCTGCGTCCTTCCCGCCTGTCAGGCCGGATACCTTCAGCCCGACCACGAGAAGGAAAACGGCTCCGATGATGAGCATTATTCCCTTTGTCTGTTTCCTGGATAGCTTCATGTCATTGCAGTATGCTTGATATCAATTCTATTAGTGCCGCGGCGATGCAGAACAGGACCAGCGTCACTGTCAGTATGTTCCGGGGCACTCCTCCCTTTGCCGGTTGGCCTGCCGCCCTTGAGGGCTTCTCTCCTGTCCTTTTCATCGTCAGTTCCTCTTCCTTGTCCCTATCTTGTCGTTCGACACCACTCTGAACTGCTCTATCATCAGTCCGTGCGGGTTGTCCTTTGACCTGCCTATGTCCACGAGCTGGCAGGAGGTCCTTATCCGGTATGCGGTTATGTTGCTTTCCCGTATGAGGTAGAGTTTCCCGAATACCTCCAACCGGTACGGGTATGACGCCATGTCCGTGCTTATGGAGTCCAGGCTGAACTGCTGGCTTATGTTCGCTGATACAAGCCTGTTGTAGAATCCTGTCTCCGAGAGGTCCTGCCAGTAGTTGAATGCTGACCTGTCGCTCATCGTGAGCGCCCTGTCGATGTTGGTCTTGATGGCGTCGCTGGACGGCGAGAGGTTCATCATCAGCTCGTGGAAGCGTATCACATGGTCACGCACCTCGAGTTCTCTCTGCGAATCGGCCTCTCCGAGGGAGGCGGTTGCCGCTGTACCCCTGTCAAGGATGTATATGTTTGATGAATTCTCCCTGACGAACATTATGGCGAGTCCCGTGGACGCGACGGCGACCAGGCCTGCCGTCACCAGCGCCGAAATTGCCGCCGTCCTCATGTTCGACATGCTTGACTTGATTGTTGTCAGTTCCTTGATGATCTTTTCCATATGTCATGTGTCATTTTATGAATTTTCTGAGTATGCCCATCATGGACCTTTCCATGCCGGACTGTGCGTTGGCGGATCCCGATGACTGGATGGTCCATGACGCCAGCTTCGGTATCGACATGGTGGCTGCCACCACTGCTATTATGAGCCCGAGCCCTATCACGAAGGCCCCTGATATGAAGCCGCCGCTGATGATCAGGTCGCATATTGCCCGGAAATACCCGGTCAGGAACATTATTATCACATAGCCCACCGGAATCCACAGCGAGATCTGCACATATCTGGATATCCATCCCTGGACTCCGCTCTTCAGTTCCTCCGGGATCGATATCGCCAGGATTATCGGGCCAAGGAGCTTGAGCAGTCCCAGGTACAGGGACGCGAGAATCTCGTAGACGAAGAATATTATTTCGGCCAATGCCCGGCCGATGAATGTGAGCACCGTGAGCGTGGAGATCTGCTTCGTCTTGAAGTATGATCCTGCCGCTATTCTGAATCCTGTCTTCAGCCTGTTCCAGAAACTCCAGCCGCCGTCCGCCACATCCCCGTCTGCCTCGTCAGCCTGAGACTCCGTGTCCTCGCCGATTGACGAGAATGCTCCCTCTATCGCCTCGCCGAGATCCGAGAAACTTGACTCGGACTCTGCGGCGATCTCCCGCGTGAATATGTTTATGACGCCGTCAAGCATGCCGCACATGACCGGAAAGTGCATCACGCAGACTAATATGACAACAGGCCTCATGACCGGCCAGAGGAATCTTGATTCCCCCTGTATGTAGTCGGATGAGTTCTTCAGCACCGTGAAGGCGGCGAGCATGGCCGCCAGGACGACGGCTATTGACTGGAACCCGCCCAGCTTGTCGCCGATTATTTCACCGGTAACATTCTGGAGCGTACTCCATATCCCTCCTGTGGAGGCCAGTATGGAAGCATATAGCGGAATCATTGGAGTATGACTTTATTTAGCAGTTCCAGGACCGTCATTGCCACGGCTGCGGCTATGAACCACCTCATGGCGGTTGAACCGGCGAGTGTGCCGGCGTCCTGCCCCCTGAATATGATTGACATGCCTGCCACGGCCATGAATCCGAGAAGCAGGCCCTCGATTATCCTTATGAACCGTATCCAGGCACTGCCAGCGGACGACGGGCTCCCGAGATGCCTGTAGGTGTCCACATAGTCGTGCACCGTGTTGGTGGCATCGAAGAATTCCATTGCGCTTTCCATGCCGGCCGCCATTGCGCGCGACTGGCTTATGCTGCCCATGGCCGTCTCTATCTGCTGCAGCTCATGCCTTATGTCCCTGAGCGTCTCCCTCGTTTCCTGCACCTTGTCGGCATCGGAAGTCTTGAGGTTCCTGAAGAAGCTCACATACTGGTTGAACAGCCTGATGCCGTTCATCTCGCACCGGTACATGTACCTGAGCTCCCTCTCATAGCCGTACAGACCGCTTTCCGCCGCCCATTCCCTGATCCTTGCGGAGTAGTCGTAGGTGCGCTTGAGCAGGTCGTTGTATGTCTCCGTCATTTCCACCAGGTATCCCACCTCACGGAACCGGTCCGCCACCTCGTCCACTTTCTCGGCAAGGCCGTACAGGTCGTCCAGCTTGTCATTGAGCATGAACATCTCCTCCACCATGGTTATCATCTCCTCGAGCGAGGATGCGGTGTTCTCTATCGCCACTCCGATATGTGTGGGGTCGACGACGATCTCCTGCGCCACGGCATGCCCCGGGATGAGGAGTGCCATGGATGCAATCAGCGGCATGAAAATTACGCGTGGCATAGGCTATTCCTGTTTCGGCAGTATCCCGTCGGCAGTGAGGGCTGAAATGGCCGACAGCATGGAGCCGGTTTCCTTCATCTTGTCGTACAGGGGCCTTTTCTTCTGGTGGTTGCTCTCGAATGCCCACAGCTGTTCAGGGCACGCTTCCACAGTGTATACGCCTGATCTGCTGTTGCCCCATTTGATGAACACGTCTTTCGACCTGGAGCCGTTCCCGGACATGGAGAGGACGAGGTTCACGTCCATCGGCGACAGCCCGAGCGGCCCGCTTATCTTTTCAAATGCGTTCACGTTGCCGCTCTGGCTCATCAGTATCTTTATGTCGGAGTTCTGGAGGATGGTCTCCTTGATGATGTCGGAGGAGAGGATGTCGTCAAGCTCCTGGGTGATGACCATCGCCGATGTGTTGAACTTTCTTGCCGTCTTCCACAGCTCCCTCAGGTACGGTGCCATTGTCTCGTTGGATATCGCTTTCCAGGCCTCGTCGAGCGCCATCACCTTGAATCCCTCGATGTCTCTGGAGTTCATCTTCAGGTCAAAGGCGTTCACTATGCACAGGACGCATATCGAGAAGAACTTGCGGTTGTTCACGTTGGCCAGCTCCCCGACGTCGAATACGGTGAAGCGGCTGCCGAACAGGTCCGCCGGCTCCCTTGTGTTCAGCAGGAAGCCGAACTGCCCGTCCTTCGCGTACGACGACAGGCTCATTATGAAGCGTCCGCCTGCAAAGGAGCCGGAGTCCACCTTCACGCCGTCCCTGGTGTAGAAGCTCCTCATCGTGCCACGCAGCTCCTCGGGAGCGTCGTCCTGGTACAGCAGGTACCTGTTCGCCCATTTCACGAAGTCGTCGAATATCGGGATGAGGTGGGGATCCTTCCAGTCCTGTATGAACCGCACTATCAGGTGGACTATTATGTTCTCCTCGAACTCGCCGAACACTATGTTCTTCTCCCTGTCCGTGCCCATGGTCATAATTACGGATATGAGGAAGTTCAGTGACGGCTCCTCCCTGTGCAGTGTTCCGTCGCTGCCTATCCACCTGCGGTATTCGGCGAACGGGCTGAAGGAGAACGAGTGGCGCTTGTCCCATCTGTTGTATATTCCGTCCGCTCCGCGGCTCTCCTCGTTCACCACGGCGCATACCTGTTCGTATGACCCTCCTATGTCGATGATGAATATGTGCTCCCCGGCGGCATACATGCTGTAGAGGAGGCTGGCTGTCGTGAACGACTTCCCGGTCCCTGACGCCCCGTCGAGGAATATGTTGTAGTTGCTCACGAGGTTGGCCCTGTCGGCCTCCTTCTGTATGTCGAGGGGCACCGGGATGTGCCTCAGCCGGTCCGTCAGCTTGAATGTGCCTGCGGGGAGGCCGTCGTCGAAGCTCTCGTACTGCGCAAGGGCGAGGGCGGTGTTCAGATCGCATGCGAGCAGGTGCTCCCTGCTCAGTTCTGATGCTGCCCCGGGGATCGATGCGTACCACATGACGGGGGCCGAGCGGATGTTCCTGACGGCGTCCACTCCCATCGACGACAGGGCGGCGCTGAAGTCGGACCTTGCGCGCAGCAGCTCCTTTTCGTCATGGCCCCAGCTGATCACATTGCAGTGGGCATAGACTCCGCAGAGCCCGTTCCTGTTTGCTTCGGACACGAATTCCCTGTTTTCGCTTGCGTTGTCCGCGTTCGCCCCGTCGGTGGCGAACTGGGACTGGCGCCTGGCCCTCGCAGTCAGGTCGCCGAGAAACGACTGCTGGCTTGGCTTCACTATGTACAGGTTGTTGATGTGCGGATGCCCCATCATCATGACTCCTACCGGTGCCGCCATGCACATGTCTACCCTGGAGTTGGCCGTGCTCATCGAGTTCACCGTGCGCACCGTGTCCATCTCGGACGGGAGCACGTTGCTGTCCGAGATATGGAACATGACTGTCCTGGAGTCGTGGACCTGTATGTAGTCAGGCTCCATCCGTATGTCGCTCATCATGTCCTCCCCGAGCATCATTGTCTTTTCTATCAGTCCCGGGGATCCGGGGCAGCCCGCGAGGTCTGCGTCGGTCAGCCTTCTGGCCCTGCACGCGCCGCTGCCTGTCACGACGGCGATGAACTCTTCGCTCATCGCACGGAACTCGCCCAGCTCCTCCGGCTCGGGAAGCCTGTCGGGTAGCTTCAGGCTGAAGAGCCCGCACGATCCGGCACCGCGCATGGCGCTTGCCCTGCTTGTCATGGTAAGGTAGATGAAGTGCCTCCCGCTGTGGTACCTCCTGCCTGCGAAGTGCCTCTCGTAGCACCTGTTCAGGAAACCGGGCCTTTCCTGCGCCCTGTATGTCTCGTCGAAGTACAGGTCCTGCCTGTGCACTATGCTCCAGTCCGGGAGCGACCTTATTGCCGATGCGAGGCTTTTCAGCATGGTGTCGTAGTCCTTCTCCGAAACGGAGAGGGCCGCCGGCAGGTAGAGTTCCCAGCCGGCCGTGATGTCGCCTCTCCTGGAGAGTATGTAGCCGTCGTACGTTCCCGCTATCGGCAGGATCTCGCCGAGGTCCACGGAATTGAAGTTCATTTCCATTTCCTTATCGTCTTTCCTGGTTTCACTCTTATGTAGTCGGGGCATCTGTACATGGCTATCCTGCAGAACAGTTCCTTTTCCCCCACGGCGTTCTGTATGCCGATGACGGCCATGGCGCAGGAGAAGAACAGGATGAAGAAGAGCATGAGCCCCACAAGCCCCGATGTGGCGTTGCCTACTGCCACCGATATTAGTATGGACAGTCCTGCCCCTGCCGCCATGGGGATTATGAAGCGGCCGCGTATGCCGAAGAACTGTATGCTCCTGTCCAGCGATTTGTACACCTTGATCCTCATGGCGGCCGTCAGTTGAAGAAAAGCGAGTTGATCAGCTCCAGGGCGAGGAACCCCAGGGCGAAGATGCAGAACCATGTCACGAAGGCGTCCTTGTTCTGGCTGTTCTTCTTGTTTGATTCAAGCACGACCAGGAAGAGCGTGACTGCTGCTGCGGCTCCCATAAGTATGGACAGAAGCCGCATCGCCGCCGAGCCGATGCTCTCCATGGCGTCGGTGCCTTCATTTATGAATCCTTCGCCCGTGACGACCTGTGCGATGACCAGTCCGGACGGTATAAGTATCCCCGAGGTCATGGCGATAAATTTTTTTGCGTTCATATCGATTGTCTTTTTATGTCCGAAAGGTTTGTTTCCAGCCTTCTTATCGCCTCCGCTACCCTTGAGTCCCTGGACTCTTCCGGCTCGGGATCTGTCCGTGGCGCTTCCGGCATATTGTCGGGGACCACTGATTCAGATGCCCCGGCCATACCTGTGGCCTGGTCGGCGGTGAGCCTGTTCCCTTCGCCGTCCTCCACCTCCATCCCGGACAGGATGAGGTTCGACAGCACCTCATGCAGCCTGTCTCCTCCGAGACTGCCGCCACTGAATTCCTCGATGTCGGTCTTCCCGTCCTTCTCCGCGGAGAGCATCCCGAATGACGACTGGCATGGCTGGATGCCATCAAGGTTTTCCGGTTCCGGCGCAGCGTCGTTTTGCTGCGCGTCTTCCCGGATCTCCACCAGGGCTGTGACGCCTTCCGTTTCTTCACCCTGGCCAGCGCATTTCCTGCCCGACGGATGTCCCGGGCAGAATATGAAGCATGCACCTGCAGCGCATAGCAGGATGGCGGATATTATGAATGTCCATAGGATGAAATCAGATTCCATAAGATGAAAAAAGAGTATAATTTTATGCACAAAGATAATTATTTCTCGACATATTCAAGTTTTTATATACAAAAAGTCGACTTTTTTGATGAAAACGGCATGAAATTGATATCCGGCTTCCGGTACCACTTCGCGAAGGTGGCACTGACGGCAGCCGTCAAAACGCATGAAAAAGGGACACAGGCCGCGGGCTTGCATCATTTTTCATGCTCTTCTTTTGTCTGCAGCCGTCTTCCAGTGCCTGTTGCTGCTTTGTGGTTCCGGGAAGCCTGGAAGCCATCCTCGGGGATGTGCTGGGCAGTTCCCCGGCAGGTAGCGGTTATGAATTCCTATTATTTCTTGAAGACAAGGCGTTACGGAGCCTCCAACAGGCTCAGGGCACTTCCCGGGCAGACATTCCCGGACGGCTCTCCCGTGCCGACGCAGTTGAACATACAGGCCGACAGGAAGGTGAGGGACAGGTGTCCCATCGGCACGGTTTTCTGCACTCCGTCACTTGAGGTGCGGGGAGGGACGGGCGCGGGTGCCGGCATGGCTCCGTTCATGTCCGCCGTGGGCGGCATTTTCCCGATGGATGTCCCCGGTGACCCGCTGCAGCCGGATGCCGATATGGTCAGGAGCTTCGATGAGTTCAAGCGGCGGTCCCTGTTTTCCGCCGGGGAAGCGGAGGTCGGCGAGGAGGAGGTCCTTCAGCAGGAGGAGATTCCCGGTGCCGGGACGCTCCTTGGGATGATCCGGACCGGGGAGAAGTGGGCGCGTCCCACGGTTGCGACGGACGGGTTCTCTGTCGACAGCAGGAGCTGGGAGATGGTGATGACATTCGTACACAACCATGACAACCTTCTCCTGACAGGCCCTTCCGGCTCGGGGAAGACCGAACTCGTCATGCTGGCGTGCAGCAGGCTGGGGCTCCAGTGCAGGAAGTACAACATGGGCACGATAGGCGACCCGATGTCAGCACTTCTCGGAGTCCACAGGATAAGGGAGGGAAGGTCCGTGTTCGAGCCGGCCCAGTTCCTTGAGGACATACAGAAGCCCGGTGTGATCCTTCTCGATGAGATCAACAGGGCGCCGGTCAATGCCCTTAACTATCTGATGTCGTGCCTTGACGGCTCGAGGCAGATGAGGAACGACTATGTGTCCCCGGTCCAGATCGTCCCGGTCCACCCGGAGTGCACATTCGTGGCAACAGCAAACATAGGTGTCGAGTTCGTGGGGACCAATGTCATTGACCCCGCGCTGAACTCCAGGTTCTTCCGTCTTCAGATGGACTACCCGTCCGTAAGCGATGAGGCCTCCGTGCTTGTGGTGAGGTACGGAATAGGCCTGACGGACGCCATGAACATATCCAAGGTGGCGAAGGACATCAGGGACAGTTACAGGAAGGGCGACCTCTCGGCCACGGTTACCGTGCGCCAGAGCCTCATGGCGGCCAAGATGGTCTCCTGCGGATATACCGCACTGGAGGCGCTGAACCTTATATTCCTTCCTTATTTCGAGGGCACTCCTACCGAGGGCGAGATGGGCATAGTCAACAAGATGCTATGCTCGAGGTGAGGGGGCCGTGTACCAATATCAGCGAATTGAAGATAATCCTAAATCGGTTTGATCATGACGACACAGGAAAAGATAGACTCCCTCTGCAGGGATTTCCTGCAGAGGAACGGACGGAACTTTACGAGCGTGAGGCGTAGCGGACGGATAGGCTGGGAATCCGTGCTTCCGCGGGGAGCAGCATATTCGGAGGCCGTCCTCCGGGTGAATGACAGGGCTGAACTGCACAAGGTCGCCTATTCCCATGCCAGGGACATGATAGTGGCGATGAACATCCCTTTCAGGGTGCGCATATCGCTGACCGGCAAATGCTCCTGCACTGACAGCAGGACGGTCTTCGTGGCGACAGAAATGTTCGATGACGGGAAGCTGTCACCGGGAGAGGCGGTCGACATATTTACCGGGCTCACCGTGCATGAGGGCTGCCATCTGCTGTACACCGACTTCTCGGTTATTGGCATGGCCGGGAATCGCATTGTAGCGGATCTGTCCAACCTCATAGAGGACGAGCGTATAGAGATGCTCTGCGGCGAGGAGCGCCCCGGGCTCTCCAATTTCCTCGCCTGCACCAAGTATTACTATTTCGACAGGCATTCGTCGAGGCACATCGATCCCCCGGCCGGCCGTAGGCAGGAAAGGACATGCAGGCTCTTCAATTCCATCCTTGCCCTTATAAGGTATACCGGGGCGCTGGACATGGACGATGTGGCTGAGTTCGTCGACATACTCCTGAAGGTGAGGGAGATTGTCGTGCCGTATCCGAGGACGACCGCCGAGACACTGGAGGCTGCGGAGAAGATATATTCCATAATAAGGGATTTCTATGAGCAGGAGAAGGACCAGGGAGAAGTCGGGGATGCTCCTGGGAATGGAGGAGGGCAGGAGACCGGGGCCGGACCAGCCCCTCGGAGGAGAGGCAGGACCGTCGAAAGGGAGATGTCCGACTGCCTCGACGGGATACTGTCCTCCCTGGAGAAGTCCTTTTCCGGGAATTCCTGTGACGGGAGCTATGCTCTGGACCCGTCCATGATGTCCTGCACGGTACGGGAGGACGGGTGCAGGTTCGGCAGGGCCCTGTCCGGGGAGATTGAAATCGGGGTGCAGGACGGTGTCAACATCTGCCTGCCCGAGCCTTCAAAGGAGCTCTATGAGGATTCCCTGGAGAGAGTGAGGCGGTTCATACCGGCCATGGCAAACGCACTGAGGGGCAACGGGGCGGATAGGAGGGCCGAGATAAGGGGCCTCCGCAGCGGAATGCTGGATACCGGCAGGCTTGCCGAGGCCGTGCAGGGAGTGGAGAACATCTACCGTATGGAGACCGTATCAAGGGCGGACAGGCTTGCCGTTTGCGTGCTTGTGGACGAGAGCGGCTCCATGTATGGGGAAAAGATGCAGTCGGCGCGCGATGCGGCTGTGCTGCTGAACGAGGCGCTCTCGTCGGTGCGGAATGTGGATTTGTTCATATACGGCCATACTACGGAAGGCCGCTCGTTTGTGAAGCTGAAGGCATACCGGGAGGGCAGGAAGCCGGCGGACAGGTATGCGTTGGGAGGCATAGGTGCGGATGACTGCAACGTCGATTCACTGGCCATCAGGGAGGCTGCATGCCGGGTGCGTGCGGCAACCAGGGAGAAATGTCTCTTTTTCGTGATTTCGGACGGCGCCCCGTGCGAGCCTCCGCAGAATGTCCGGAAGGCTGTCCGGGAACTGTCAAAGTCCGGGTTCACTTTCGTCAGCATAGGGATAGACTTCATCAGCGAGGCAGGAATGATGTATGACAATCATGTCAGCATGACGGACATGACAAGGTTTGCCCCGGAACTCGGCAAGCTGATCAAGAAGGCGATTATGACAACTCAAAGATAAGGTGATATGGAAAGGATGACTCATGAGAACGACAGTGAACTCAGGGAGGTTCACGACTATCTGCTTGGCGCCATGGGCGTCAATGCCGGGAGAATGCTGTATGATGAGATGGAGGAAATGAAGAACCTGATGAGCGAGGGCCTGTGCCATTTCGTGTTCACCAAGGTCAACGGCGAGACAAGGGAGGCATACGGGACGAGGTCCTCGGATATCATCGACAGGTACTACAGCGCCGGTACGGGAAAGGGAGGAAGGCACGGCCGCCATACGGCCACTACATTCCCTTATTTCGACGTCGAGAAGAAGGACTGGAGATGCTTCAGGATAGATTCCCTGTTGGGGATCGACAGGGACTACGGGATATGATGAAAGGAGGAGGTCTTATGAAAGGGACATTGCTTGCGGAAACTGCGAAGGTGAGGGGAATGTATATTGATGCTATAAAGGATGCGGTTAGCGGCGCTGGGAATACGGTGATCTGTGCTGATACCCCGTTCTATGACGGGGAGTCGTGCGGCATTCACAGGTACCGGTCTTTGAGGAAAGAACGAGATGATGTCTTTGTCCTGTACGATGTCGTATATAATAGCGGCGATACGGACATGGATGGTCCTTATGAGGATGAACTGGAATGTCTCAGCTTTGATGAACTGTATGAAATCGCCAACGAACTCAAGGTGCTTCATTGACCGTTTATTCTCGGAAGATAAACAGTGTCATCTGTCTTTTGGGTGATACTGTTCTGGGATAGTAGTGTCTTTCCTCCTGCTCCGGATGCCCGCTGTGCGAAGTTACGGGATGTCTCCATCCGGCAAGGGACATTCCATTCATTCTCGGAAATAGACACCTTTCAGGCATCGATTTCCGTCGCCTGCCCCTGCCTTTGCTTCCGCCATCCGGTCTTTGATGCTCCGCAGGCATCCTTCAATGAAGGAAACAGCACAGATTTATAAATCAATAATTTATAACAAAGATTATGGAACTAAAGAATTCAGGCAATCTGCACATCTACAGGCTTGTGCAGTCGGTGCCGGATGACGCCAGAAGACCGTTCACATCATCCTACGGCAAGAATCTTACGGAGATTGACCCCATGTGGCGTATCGAGAAGCTCACAGAACTGTTCGGCCCTGCCGGGGAGGGCTGGTATACGGAGGTCGTCAGGCAGGAGTCGGTGCCTTTCTCGAACGGAGAGATATGCATCTTCACGGATGTGAACCTGTACCTGAAGGACTCAAGGACCGGCAAGTGGAGCAAGCCTATCAGGGGAACCGGAGGCAACAGGCTGGTGATGAAAACTCCTGACGGTCTGTCCGTTGATGACGAGGCGTACAAGAAGGCATATACAGATGCACTCGGCATAGCGTGCAAGGCTCTCGGGTTCGGGGCCGACATATACAGGGGAAGGTCAGACTCGAAGTATCTCAGCGGGACAGCCACGATCTCCGCCGCTTCTGAAAAGGAGCCGAAGACGACGGAGTCCGGCACGGTGGAAACATCACATGGCGAGGAGATGAAGGGGCAGGCGGCAGGCCTTCCCGTGCTCTCTCCCGAACATCCGAGGTGGAACGCCTTCATCAGCTGGGCGGCGAAGAAGCCTGCGGACAAGACTCCGGAATCCATCAGGAACGCGATAAGGAAGCAGTGGGTTATCTCCGATGTCGACTTCACTGCACTGATGAAACTGGCAGGAAGGGTCGCATAGGCCCTTCCTGCATCTAATTGTTTGTCAAGGAAAAGTGGAGGAACAGTCATGAGTTATACGATATTGAGGCCGGCGACTCACGAGAAGTGGCTGGAAGAGAGGAAGAAGGGCATAGGTTCATCAGATGCCGGGACCATAATGGGCGCAAGCCCTTTCCAGACGCCGTACGGGCTGTATCTGCAGAAGACCGGGAAGGCGGAGCCTGTCCGGGAGAGCGATGCCATGTTCAACGGGCACATACTGGAGCCCGCCGTGGCCGAGTGGTTCTCCGCAAGGACAGGGAACATCGTTGACATAACATCCGAGGGCGACTGGATGGCGGTTGATGACGACAGGCCGTACCTCAGGGTAAGCCCGGACAGGCTCTACTGGGACAGGGGCACCCCTGCGGAGAGGCAGACCTATGAATACGCCAGGATACTTGAGATAAAGTCCACGTCGAAGATCGTGGACAAGGAGAACATACCGGACTACTGGTATTGCCAGATACAGTACCAGATGGGGATCATGGGTCTTGAGCGCGGCTGCCTGTGCTGGATTACGGGGGCCCCGACGCTGCATTTCGACTATCTTGAAGTGGAGTTCAACGGCCCTTTCTTCGCCTCTCTGGTAAGCCGTATAGATAAGTTCTGGAATGAGAACATACTCGGAGGCGTACCTCCGGCGGCCATCAATGCGGAAGACACCCTGCGCTGCAGTCCCGTTGCGAGGAACGGCAGCGCGGCCGAGGCGTCTGATGAGATATTCAGGTCGTGGAGATCGCTCAAGGACTGCCGCAGCCGGATAAGAGCGCTGCAGGAGCATGAGGAAGTCCTTTCCGATGCCATAAAGATGGCTATCGGCGATTGCGAGTCGCTTACGTATACGGACAGGGAGACAGGAGAGATTTCCCTTCTTGCGACATGGAAGAACACTTCAAAGGAGGTCTTTGACGAGGAAAGGTTCAAGGCAGACAATCCTGAACTGTGGACCAGGTACAGCACCGTGTCTGAGGCAGCATTAGACAGGAAGGCCCTTGCAAGGGATGAAAAGGAACTCTATTCCAGATACTCGTCGAGGGTGGCGTCCGCCAGGAAGTTCATGGTGAAGTGAAGATGTTCCGGATGAGTCTTGTTCGCAATCGCTTTGTCATTAATGTTTTGGTCTGAGAATTTCGTCAGTCCGCTCCATGTTCCAAATGCTGCTCTTACTTTTTCTGCTGCTTTTGCAGAAGAAGTACCATGGCGATGCAACAGTAGGAAAATTTCTGTATGTTGATTCCATGTCATTATAGATTTGGCAGAATTTGTTGTTTGAATACATATTATTGATATTGCAGACTACACTTAACATATCTTTTTATTGATCAATCTTATATATGTGATTCAAGTTAAAGAATAATGAGGCAGTCATACTGCAAATGACTGCCTTAATGTATACAAATAGAATTTGAAACTATAGATCAGAAAAAGTAATACTAAAAATGGGGGAAAGGACTAAATTTGGACATACTGATTGAAGCACTGGCCATGACCTTATTAGCAAATAAAAGTAAAATGTTCAAGAAACGGGCGGAAGAACCGAAAGAATATTTAATTGAAATTCATATTTTATAGACATTTTGAAGAAATGCAAGTGTTATGAATACAGGTAAATAATCCTTTAGTGCAGATTTTAATATAGATAAAATTTTTGTGATTTCATAAGAAACCTGCCTGTGAGTTAGATTGTATTTTTCTGCAATTTCTTTATGGCTCAGCCCATTCAACCTGTCTATAAATATATCGGAGGATAATTTTCCTGCCATTTGAAGACTGTCATGGCAAATGTCAATCACTTCCCTGCGGAATAGGTTGAATCCCATCTTGTCATTTTCCAGGACACTTATATTCTGGGCATCAATGGCCCTTATTTTCATATTGTTGAAGATTGTCTGTTCTAAATTACGCCGTTTCAGCCAATTCAGACATTTATTCTTGACAGTGCTTGCGAGATATGATTTCAGTACATTGTCTTCAAGCTTATTGACATTTTCAAGCAGAGAGATGAAACTGTCATTGACGATGTCTTCAGATTCATCTACATTCTGTATATAAGAGTTTGCGAGCAATACAAGCCATCCTCGCTGCCTGTACAGTGTTTCGACCGCGTCCCAAAAATGTCTTGATTTATTCCGAACCATTTCAAAATTCGATTGATGACGCCAAAATTACATATTCTTATTAATGATTTTGAAAAAAAACTATGAAATTTTTGTAAATACGGACTTCTTAATTGTCTTATATTATGTAATGCAGAAATAATGCGCCTATGACAATAGATGACACTACTCTGATGAAATATATGCAGGGCCTGTGCTCTGAGAAGGAAATAGATGAAATAAGCAGATGGCTTGAGCAGTCGGAAGAGAATAGGAAAGCTTTCCGGGATGCGCATTTTATTTATGAAAGCATCCTTATGTCGACTGACCCCGAAAAACTCAGGATGCCCGCACGAAGCCGGACTCGGAAAACGAGATGGTGGAGGTATCTCGTGGCTACGGTTTCGGCTGCCGCCGCAATCTCAGCTGCAGTGCTGATAACAGGACACTATAGCAGAAAAAACATTTCAGAAAGACTTCTTACAATAGAAGTGCCAGCTGGCAAAATGATGACATTAACCTTAAGCGACGGGACATCAATTGATCTTAACTCAGGAGCGAAGTTGGTATATCCGCCTGTCTTTTATGGGAAAGAGCGTAAAGTGGGACTTGATGGCGAGGCAATGTTTCATGTTAACCATGACCCTGAGCATCCGTTTACAGTGGAGACATTTGCGGCAAATGTAAAGGTTCTCGGAACGGAATTCAATGTGCATGCGGAAAAAGAGTGCAATATATTCTCGACCTCACTGGTAAGCGGTATAGTACAGGTGTCAAGTACATCCAATGTGGAAGACAGCTATATACTTTCACCGAATCAGACAGTCAAACTAGTAAACGGGAGTTTTGTGGTGGAGGACAGGTTGGATTCACAGACGCTCTATTGGACTGAAGGTCTTATAAACATTTCGGGAATAACATTTGACGCCTTGATGGAAAGGCTTGAAAATGCTTTTGATGTCCATATTGTAATCGATAGACATGATATTCCGGAAATAAACTGTACAAGCGGAGAAATACGGATTTCTGACGGTATCGACAATGCTCTCAGAGTCTTGCAACATGTTGCTGAATTCGATTATGAAAAGGACCTGAGTTCCGGAACGATCCATATCAGGTGACTACAATAAAAATGATGTATGACACTAAAACACATATAAATATGACATAAGGAAAATTTCTGCACCGGTTATAAAAAAGCCTGCAGATGATGGCGACATCTGCAGGCCGGTAACAACCGATAAAAACACTATCAGACTTATTACCAATTAATCCTACAAATTTATGTATAAAAAAGAAGGTATTCTACATTTTTTCTGTAGATTGCTCTCTGTGGTGGCCATATCTGTGATATGCGTCCATCAGTTAAATGCGGAGCCACAAAGGGACGGACTCCTGTCCCTGGATTTTAAGGATGCATCTTTATCACAGATAATGGAGTCCATCAAGGAGCAGTCCAGATATCTGTTTGTCAATAAAGGTGTAGATGTAAACAGGATTACAAGTATCCATGCAGTAGACGCAAAAGTGGAGGAAGTATGCGAACTTCTTTTTGTACCGTTGAATATCAGGTACACAATAGAAGGTACTACCATCATTATAGTGGATGGTCCTGAAGCGTCAGTTATCAGTGGAACAGTCCTGGACTCCTCGGGGCAACCGGTCCCTGGGGTTGCGGTAATTGTGAAGGGCACAACAAATGGTACAACTACTGACCTGGACGGTAAATTCAGCATAAAAGCCACCCCTGACAATATTCTTGCTTTTTCAAGTATCGGATATAAGACACAGGAAGTTGCCGTCGGCAACAGATCGTCTTTCAATATCAACCTCAAAGATGATTCAATAGTCCTCGAAAGCGCCGTTGCAATCGGCTATGGAGTTGTCAACAAACGTGATCTTTCCACGGCCATTTCTTCAATAAAGTCCGAGGATATAGCCAACCAGCCAATATCAGATTTCAGACAGTCCATGGCAGGAAAAATGCCGGGAGTACAGGTGATGCAGACAAGCGGAGATCCAGAAGGGAGCGTGATGGTACGCGTCAGAGGAATCAGTTCTGCCACAGCAGGTAATGACCCGCTATATATCGTAGATGGCGTGCCTATGGAAAACGGACTCAACAATCTTAATTCCAACGATATAGAATCAATGGAAGTATTGAAGGACGCTTCATCTGCTGCAATATATGGCTCCAGAGGATCAAACGGTGTAATATTGATAACGACTAAAAAGGGTGTATCCGAAAATCTCCAGGTTTCATATGACGGATATTATGGAGTAGAACAGGTGTCGAAGAAGATAGATCTGATGAACGCTTACCAGTATGCCCAGGTATCAAAAGAAGCGCATGATGCGGCATATCTTGATCTCAATCCGGGAGGGACAGCGCCTAACGGGGACCGTCCGGAATCATTCATGAACTATCCTGTAGAACTCATCCCATACCTCAATGGAGAACCAGGTCTTACGGATACAGACTGGCAAGATGCAATTTTCCGTACGGCATCAACGACCAGCCATAATGTTTCAATATCCAGAAGCGGGGAGAATGTGAATTTTTTCATTTCAGGAAACTATTATTACAAAGAAGGCATAATCATCAATTCCGATTTCGAAAAATACTCATTCAGGCTTAACCTTGACGGCAAATGGAAAAGGTTCAAGTATGGTGTAAATTTCTCTCCGTCATATTCAAAATCCAACAAAGTCAATGCTTCAGGATCATACGGATCCGGAGGGATAGTGCAGTCGGCATTGACTTCCTGCCCGATTTGGCCGATATACAATCCTGACGGGACATTTAACTTTCAGGGTAACGGTTACTGGCGCATAGGCAACGACTACCAGCATAACGAAGTCCTTAATCCTGTAGCTCTTGCCACGCTCCAATCAGAAGTGATTGACCGTATAGCGATGACAGGACGGGCTTTTATAGGACTTGATCTATGGAAAGGACTATCTTTCCAGACATCGGTGGGTGGTTCATTCTACGGTGCGATTGACAACAGATACCGTTCATCAGAACTTCCGCTTCTTGGCAAGGATTATTACGATGCTAAATCCAACCCGGAAGGATATTCATCTGCTGGTTTCTATTTCAACTGGATAGTCGAGAACCAGTTTACATACGACCGTAAATTCGGAGACCATAAAATCAATGCCGTTCTCGTGCAGTCGGCACAGAAAGAGACATACAAGACCTTGAATGTGACGGCAACGGACTACCCGAACGACCATAACCAGACCATCGGGGGAGGCATAGTCAGTGACGGTGATTCAAGGACAGAGCAGTGGACTCTCGCATCATATCTTGTCCGCGCACAGTACAGCTATAAAAGCAAATACATGTTCTCTGCAGCGATACGCGCGGATGGATCCTCCCGTTTCGGAAAGAATAACCGGTGGGGGTTCTTCCCGTCAGCATCTGCAGCCTGGCGTATTTCCGGAGAGCCGTTCTTTAGTGAGGCTCCGGCACTTTCCTGGGTGAGCGATCTGAAATTAAGGGCCAGTTATGGACAGACAGGCAACTTCCAGATCGGGAATTATCGCCACCTCGCGACAATGAGTACTGATGATTATATACTTGGCACAGGCAGCGGCTCGCTTGTAAACGGTTACAGGCCTTCCGATGTCGCCAATCCAGATCTTACATGGGAGAAGACGAGTATGTTCAATGTGGGTCTTGACCTGAGCGTCCTGAACGGTTATTTAGGCCTTACAGCTGAATACTATTATGCGAATACCACAGATATGCTGCTCGAAGTGCCGATCCCTCACCTGACCGGTTACAGTACGACTCTGATGAATATAGGAAAGGTCAACAATAGAGGTTGGGAAATATCAGCGACTTCCGCACACTCGTTCGCTAACGGCATAAGTTATTCCTTCAATGCCAACTGGGCGAAAAACACCAATGAGGTCAAGGCTCTTGGTGCGAATGACGCCCCGATAATCGAATCCGGAAGCGTCGACCATGCCTACTACATCACACAGGTGGGTGAGCCGATTGGGTCGTACTATCTTCTGGTACAGGACGGCATATTCCGTAATGAGGAGGACCTGATGGCTTATCCTCACGTGTCAAATGCCCGGCCGGGAGATTTCCGTTTTGTGGACATAGACGGTGACGGTGAAATAGACCTTGAAAAAGACCGTACGATTGTCGGCAACTACATGCCTGATTTCACATACGGATTCGGAGGTACGTTTGCCTACAAGGGACTGGACTTTGCGATAGCATTCCAAGGTGTTTACGGCAATGAGATTCTGAATCTTAACAGACGTTATCTGGACAATATGGAAGGCAATACGAATGGAACAACAGCTGCCTTCTACCGCTGGAAAAGCCCTTCCGATATAGGGGACGGAAACACGAACAGGGCCAACCGTAAACAGACCGGGAACAATTCACGTACATCCACTTGGCACATAGAAGACGGTTCTTATCTGAGATTGCAGAACATTGCCATAGGATATACTCTGCCGCAGAAATGGACAAAGAAATTCTCTGTGCAGAAACTGCGCGTGTACCTTTCTGCGCAGAACCTGTTTACATGGACAGAATATTCCGGCTATAATCCGGAGGTAAGCGGCAGTACAAGTGCCCTTACGCCTGGGGAAGACTACGGTACTTATCCGTTGGCACGGACATATATGGTCGGACTGAATATCACATTCTAAAGGAGACAGATAATGAAAAAGATAAGATTTATATTTCCGGTGGCGGCAATGTTTTTACTGGCGTCATGCGGTGAAGACTTTTTTGACCTGCGTCCGAATTATGAAGTACCGGTAGACAATACCTTCAAGACTGCCGAGGATTTCGATGTTGCAGTCAAAGGCTGCTATGCAAAGCTGCAGGGGCAGGTCAACTATTATCTGGAGCTGTGCGAATACCGGAGTGATAACCTGTATCTCAGTGCCCCGACAGCCGGTACGCAGGACAGATATGACATTGACCAGTTCCGTGAAACACCTTCCAACGGAATAATAGAAGACGCTTGGGCTAATTTCAACAACGGTGTATACCGTTGTAACATGATACTGGACCGTATAGACGGTGCGGATATTGATGAAACGCTGAAGGCACAATATAAGGGAGAAGCTCTATTTATCAGAGCCTATACGTACTTTAATATGTACCGTCTATGGAGCGGCGTACCTACAACTACAAAAGTGGTGACGGTTTCAGAGGCGTTGCAGATAGGCAGAAGTTCAGTGCAGCAGATGTATGACCTTATTGCCGGCGACCTGAAGACAATAGTTGACGGTGATATGCTGCCAGTTTCCTACGCGGATGAAGATGCAGGACGAGCCACAATGGGTGCGGCGAAGGCGTTGCTCGGGAAAGTGTATCTGACGTTCGGTCATGCGCAGGATGCCGTGGACATACTTGATGATCTGATAGGCCAGTATAGTCTGCTGGGCGATATTGCAGATGTTTTTGATGTGGACAATAAGATGAATAGTGAGGTCGTTTTCGCCGTCCGCTTCAACAAGACAGTCGTAGGGGAAGGACACGGAGCATGGTTTTCTATCACCAATCTTAATGATAATTCCGGCCAGACACAGATTCTTCAGTCGCTGTACGATGACAATGACGCCCGTAAGCCACTCATAGAATATGTCCAGGTGCCGGGAGTAAATCTGTGTCTCATGCGCAAGTTCTTTGACACTCCGGATGCAACGACAAACCAGTACGGGAATGACCAGATACTGATGCGTTATGCTGATGTGCTGCTTATGTATGCTGAAGCCTTGAACGAAGTCGGATATGACGGGAACCAGGACTCTCCGGCCATGTCGGCCTTGAATCAGGTACATACCCGTGCCGGTCTGGATCCTTTGAATATAACCGACATCCCTGATCAGGATGCTTTCCGCAGGGCCGTATGCCTTGAACGGCAGAAAGAGTTCCCGTACGAAGGACAGCGCTGGTTCGACCTTGTCCGTATGGGATATGCTGCAGAGGCTGCTGCCGCAGAAGGGCATTCTATACAGACCTATCAACTTCTGTATCCTATACCGACAACAGAACTGGAAAGAATAAACAATCAGGCTCTGCTATGGCAGAACCCTGGATATTGATTATTGATAAAAACGATTGGAAATGAAAAGAATATTATCATACTTCTCTGCAGTCTTGCCTTTTTTTGCCGTGGCCTGCTCAGAAGAACTTAAAGAGGCTTCATTTAATCTTTACCAGGTCTCTGAGGTGACTGCTACGGCAGGAGACGGGTACGCCACTGTCTCGTGGATTGCGCAGGAGGGCAAACCGGAACCTCTTGAATACCTCGTAAACTGGACGGCGGATGATCCGGAAATTGCCGGCGGTTCACAGACTGTGGAGCCGGCTTCCCATGAATTGCTTGTTGAAGGCCTGACCAATGACTGCACCTATACCTTTGCTGTGCAGTCCAGATACCCGGACGGTCTTTCAATGAAAGTCACGGCAGTCTGTACGCCAAAGTCTACGCGTATTGCGGCTTCAGAGCTTAAGGCCATGGCTGGTGACGGGCGTGTATTTCTCTCGTGGACTGCTCCCGAAACTGATCTGGAGTATAGATACAACATATCCGTTTCATCAGGAGGATCGGAAATAAAAACGGAGGAAGTGCTCTCTGACAAGACGAGCTGTCTTGTTGAAGGTCTTGAGAATGGTAGGGAATATACCTTTACTTTGACATGTGTTTACGGGCACGGGAATTCAGATTCCGTGTCGGCAACAGCTGTGCCGGGAGAGATAGATCCTATTACCGTTACATCGACATCCCTGCGCCAGTTCCAGCTCTGTATGTTTGAATATAACCCGGCTTATTTTGTACAGGGAGAAATCACATCAGTTCTTTGGGATTTCAAAGACGGTGCCACCTCCTCGGACATGACGGCATCGCACATATATACAGAGACAGGGACATACAATGTTTCATTGTCCGTAACTTACGATTCCGGTAATACGGAAACTGCCGGTATAGAAATAACAGTCGAACCGTTTGCGTGGATGACTATCACCGGAACAGGCTATCAGAAAGCGTCCAACATAGTGTTCTCGCATGATGGCCAGACATTCTATACATTATCGCAGACGGACAAGAAACTGCTGGCGATAAGTGCCATTACCGGAGAAACATTGTGGGAGTACGCCACATCCGCTGCCACATACGGAGCCGGTCCTGCTGTGGGGCCTGACGGTACAGTCTATTTCGGGACAGAAGATGGCGACGGTTCATTCTATGCCGTGTCTTCATCCGGCAACATGAAATGGAAAGCAACTTTGGGAGCTGCGGTCAAGGCAAGTCCGGCCGTCACATCTGACGGTTCTGTATATGTACTGGCCGACAAGGGCAATTTTGTGGCATTCGATGCCGCCTCAGGTGCAGAAAAATGGCGTGCGACACTTGACGGGAATGCCGGCGGAGTAGCAGTTGACGTTGATGGAACTGTTTATATCGGCACATCAAAAGGTATCTGGGCTTATACCGAAACCGGTACCCTCAAATGGAAAAGCGAAACCGAATACGCAGTTACCGAACGCGGAGGCTCTCTGGCAATAGCAGGGGATGTATTGTATGCCGCGCTGAAAGGAAAGGGAGGTTGTGTTGCATTGAATACATCCAGCGGGATGCAGCTATGGCAGTATAAGACATCCTCAAATGACTGTTACCATCCTGTAGTGGATGCTGACGGCACAGTGTATTTCTGCGAAAAGAGCGGTTATCTGTTTGCAGTGGACAGAAACGGGAATCTTGTATGGTCTGATGAAACGGATAAGAACTACATATATTCCGGATTTGCATTAGGGGCCGATGGGAAAGCCTATATCTCACAGTACGCATCTCCGTTCAACCTGTTGTCATTTGACAAGTCAGGTACACGTTCGGTAGTGACCAACATCGGCGCACAGACGATGAGCCCGGTTTCCATAGGTCCGGACAGGCGTGTCTATTATGGCCTTAACGGCTCTGTCGCCGTCTATGACATAAAATCTGACATTGCACAGGCCGGCTGGCCTATGAGGGGATATGACCAACAAGGCACAAACTCTTTGAAATAATGATGCGAATACTTTTTGCTGCATTGGCAATACTGTTATATTCAGTGAGTCCTGCCTCGGCGCAACGGCTTGAGGCAGGCACTTCCACCGCGTTGTGGGGAAAAGCATATACGGTCAATGACTTAAAGGAGGCTTCAGCTGCGGATGTTGACTACATAGAGGTGGCAATAAACCAAAGTTATCGAGGAGTCCCTGCCGAAAAGGTCATGGCAAATATGAAAAAAAATGCAGGGATCATTGACAGCACCGATGTCAGTGTATGGTCTGTCCATTTGCCGTTCTCCCGTACTCTTGATATATCCGTGCTGAATGATTCTTTGCGCCAGAAAAATGTTTCGTTCATAGCTGATATCATGCGTTCGAGCGCAATACTTTATAAACCGGAACGTTTTGTCCTCCACCCAAGTTCGGAACCAATAGAAAGCGATGAAAGAGAATCTCGGATACAGTGTGCAATATCCTCAATCAGGGAACTGAAGAAAGTGTCCGATGAAACCGGGATAATGTTGTGCATCGAGAATCTTCCGCGAACCTGTCTGGGAAACACGCCTGAAGAACTTGTAAGGATAACTGATTCCGTCCCCGGTGTTTATATATGTTTTGATACGAATCATTATGTAAAGGGCGAAACGGATGATTTTATAAGAATTGCCGGTCAGAAGATAAAAACTGTACACATATCTGACTACGATATGGTAAATGAATGCCACTGGTTGCCGTATGATGGGAAAATCAATTGGCCGGAATTCCTATACAACCTTATAAATACGGCGAAATATGATGGAGTCCTTATGTATGAGGTAAAGAAACGTTCGGATGGAAGCAAGGTTCCAGTAACAGATATTGGCGAAAGTCTTGAACGGATTTATAATGAATACGAGAATTTAAAATAAGCTGCTAGCAAGCACAGAGAGAAAAAGACATTTTGGCTCTGCGAAGCGCAGCGTGATCATATGAAAAACATAAAGAATTATCCGATGAAACTGTATCTGAAAATATTATGTATGACAGCATCTGTCATATGCATGCTGTCCTGCAATAAGGATAAAATCGACTGGACGGTGCCTCAGCATCAGGAAAGCCAGGCGCCGGTGACAATGCAATCATTGTGGCAGACATCACCTTTAGATGTGACTGAAGCAAGGGCCGATTTGTTTTCCTCAATCCAGTCATATGCAGACACCTGCTCAAGTATGACATTTTCCCGATTTCTTGAAGGGGAGCAGTGGCTCGCCGGTTCCCTTATAAAATACAATGATATTCTGGCCTGTTATAATGCAGCATTCGACCGAGTCATCAACGGCATTGCTGAAGATGTCCCTGCCGGAGAAGTACACATCTGGATGCTTTATAATATGGGATATGTCATCAAGACTTCCTCAGGTTGTTTCGGAATAGACATTTATCATCGAAGGGGTGTTGAACTTGCTCCTTACCTTGATTTCTATGCTTCCACACATGTGCATCAGGACCATAGATGCGATGCCCTTGCAGATGCGATGCTCGAAGCCGGTAAACCGGTACTGACTAATTATCTCGACAGGCCGGGCTATGAATACACCACTACAGAAGATGCAGACTTTACTATCGGGAACTTTTCCATCCATTCATTTCTGACGAATCACAACAATGGTAACACGAATGTACCTGTAACTGTGTTCAAGATAGATTGCGGAGAGGATACGGGGCATTTCATCCTGATGCATTCCGGAGACTCGAATTTTATTCCGGAACAGTTCGACAGCGTCAAGGACAGTGAAGTCAATGTATATATTCCTCGCTATGCACCTAATGAATTGACGGAAAATAATGTCATCGGGGCTGTATTCAACCCTGACTATGTTCTGCTTTCACATATATTGGAGTTGTCCCATTCGGATCCAGACTCATCCCGCTGGACTTTACAGCAGGGCCTGACAAGGGCTTCGTTGCTGAATTGTACAAATAGCTACATGCCTTTCTGGGGCGAAAAACTCATCTGGAAAGATGGTAAATTGCAGTAAAATATGAAAAAGGAAAGTATATTTATCATATTGTTCGTATTGCTGGCCGTGGTCGGATGCAAAGACTCCGGGCACCATTCTGACCAGCTGAGCAGGTCAGAGGTTCTCAGGTCAAGATTGCTCTCCGGAGATACTTCTTCAGTATTTGTCGTAGCACACCGGGGCGACTGGCGTTATGCTCCTGAAAATTCTATAGCAGCAATAAAACATTCCATTGAAGTCGGAGTTGACATCGTGGAGCTGGATCTACAGATGACAAAGGACAGTGTGCTTATTATCATGCATGATTCAAAGCTCGACAGGACAACAACCGGAAAAGGGAAAGTAGAAGAATGGCCTCTGGATTCCATACGGACTCTCAAACTGAAGAACGGGTGCGGCATCAGGACAAAGCATACGGTTCCTACACTGGAAGAAGCCATGTTGTCGGCAAAAGGACATGTACTTGTCAATCTTGACAAGGCAGACCGCTATTTTGATCTGGTCATGCCTGTCCTGGAAAAAACAGGGACTGTCAGGCAGGTCATAATGAAGGGAAGCCTTCCGGCGTCAGATGTTATTTCGTTTTACGGCAAATATCTGGATAAAGTCATTTATATGCCCGTGGTAAACCTTGACAAGGATAATGCGTCAGAAATGATGACAGACTATATGAATGACCTGAAGCCTGCCGCATATGAGCTTGTGTATGCAGACGGGAAAACCGACAGTCTGCCGCTTCAGATGAGGACTGCCCTGAAAGGACAGGCTCTTATATGGTATAATACCTTATGGGATACCTTGTGTGGAGGTCATGACGATGATCTGGCCCTTGAAGATCCGGATGCTGCGTTCGGATACCTTATAGACACATTGGGCGCAAGGATTATTCAGACAGACAGGTCTGAGTATCTTCTGAATTACCTGAGGGCAAGGAATCTTCACGAATAGTAAAATAAAAATGAATCTTTTGAAATTCTTTTCTGTCTCCCCGGCATCAGAGCCACTCTCTGATCCGGGTGAGATCAAGAGTCGCTATACCAGGCTGAGATGGTCGTTTTTCCTTTCTGCCACATTTGGATACGGGCTGTATTATGTATGTCGTTTAAGTCTGAATGTTATAAAGAAACCTATTGTGGATGCGGGAGTCTTGTCTGAAGCGGAGCTGGGTATGATAGGTTCAGGACTATTCATAACTTACGCTGTCGGGAAAATGAGCAATGGCTTTCTTGCCGACAGGAGCAATATACGCCGTTTCATGTCTGCCGGGCTGCTTGTTACAGCTCTTATCAATCTCATACTGGGGTTCTCCACATCATTCGCAGTATTCATAGTCCTTTGGGCCATAAACGGCTGGGCTCAGTCTATGGGAGCCGCGCCTTGTGTCGTGGGATTATCCAGATGGTTTGGGGATAAAGAACGTGGTACATTTTACGGACTGTGGTCTTCGAGCCACAATATAGGAGAAGCGATTACATTTATAGTTACTGCGGCAATAGTGTCCGCACTTGGATGGCAATGGGGATTCAGGGGCGCAGCAATCCTTGGCTTTTTAGGATTTCTTGTCGTGTTCTTTTTTATGCGGGATACTCCTCAAAGCTGCGGACTGCCTCCTGTTGCCATATATAAAAATGACAAGACCCCGGAATCTGTAAAGGCTGAAGACTCTGAGGGCAAATCGATAGGTCAATATCAAAAGGAGGTATTGAAGAATCCTGCAGTCTGGATGCTTGCACTTGCAAGCGCTTTCATGTACATCTCACGCTATGCCGTCAACAGCTGGGGTATTTTTTTCCTTGAAGCAAATAAAGGGTATACGAACCTGGAAGCCAGCTCAGTCATATCAATCAGTTCCGTATGCGGTATAATAGGTACTGTCACATCCGGGTTTGTATCCGACAAGTTTTTCGGAGGAAAACGGAATGTCCCGGCACTGGTGTTCGGTCTGATGAATATTATGGGATTGTCTCTTTTCATTTTCGGGCCTGAAGGCTGTTTTTGGCTTGATGCTGTGAGTCTGGTGCTGTTCGGTCTGGCAATAGGTGCCTTGACTTGTTTTCTTGGTGGCCTTATGGCAGTAGATATAGTGTCGAAAAAAGCCTCCGGAGCAGCTTTGGGCGTTGTAGGTATTGCAAGTTATATAGGTGCCGCTCTCCAGGATCTTATCAGCGGCTTTACAATTCAAAGCGGAAAAAGTGTCGCAGAGGGTGTCGCATCCTATGATTTTTCTGTTGTTTCATGGTTCTGGATCGGTGCCGCAGTATTATCTGTCATCTGCACACTCACGGTATGGAAAACTAAAGTGAAGTAGATAATTAAAATGGAAGACAATCCACCTGGCATGTTTCGGCATTCACTTATGTGATATAAGACCGGAATGGCATCGACTGCATAATATAATATTTACTATTAACCAAAAATATGTCATAATGAAACATATAATATATTCTATATGCTGGCTGTGTCTTATATTTATGTCACAGAGCGGCTTTGCTCAGGTAAATCCTGACGAGGTCATAAAAATCATAAAAAACAGGGAAAGCTATCCTAATTATGTTCTTGTAGCGGCGCATAGAGGATATTGGGCTGATTATCCTGAAAATTCACAAGGCGCATATGAAATGGCTATTGCACTTGGCGTGGACATCGTTGAAATGGATGTAAGAGTTACCAAAGACGGTCAGATGGTAATTTTTCATGACGCGTGCTTGGACAGGGTAACAACCGGATACGGTCTCTTGAGGGATGCAACATGGGCTGAAATTCAAAATCTGTATCTCATAATGCCAGATGGACAGCAAACCTTACAGAAGATGCTCACACTGGAGCAGGCTCTGGATTACTTAAAGGGGAAGGCCGTTGTTTCTATAGATATAAAGGAAACAGGCTCTCTATTTAATACTGTCTTTGTGAAAATACTCCGCATGCTCAAAACTAAAGGTATGCTTGGACAATCCATTGTCAAAGGAAAGATGCCATTCAATGAGGTACAGACACTTGTAGGCCGGGCGGGAACAACTTTGGACGAATTCATCTACACCCCGATTGCATTTTCAAACACAAAGAATCTTGACCAATACATTAAGGATTTTGTTAATTCAAAAAAGATCCATGCATTCGAACTTGTATACAAGCAATCTGCGGATCCTATACTTGAATATGTGTCGCTGTTGAATACCAATAATATATGGATAGGACAATATTCATTTTGGCCTGAAACATCGGATGGTGTATTTGCGGAAAAAATACCTCTGACAGACACTGACCCAATAACTCGTGATTATAATTTTAAAGATCAAGATCCTAACAACTTTCTTGACGATGGCCGAGGAGATTGGGACTGGCTATTTGCAAAAGGAGCTAATTATGTCATTACAGACCGTAGTGAATTAATGCTTGATTATTTAACAGTAAAAGGATTGCGGACAAAATAGAATATTACCATGAAGTATAGATATCTTTTATTAATTCTATCGCTTTTCATAGGCTTAAATCTTATGTCCTATGCTCAGAATTCATTAATTCTTAAGCGACTATATAGACTTGATAACAGGTCGGCATCGGAAGTTGTCGGCAGATATGATGGTACTGTACATGGAACAGTAACACCGGTTCAAGATCAGTATGGTAACAGTGATGGTGCAATGAAATTCTCTGACAATGCGTATATTTCAATTCCATCTCCTCTTAGTGATTTTGACTATAAGACTACCGGATATACTGTCTCTTTCTGGACTTATATTGATGAAAATCTTTATAAACAGTATGGAAAAACTCCATGGAAAGACACGGATCCTGAAGTTCGGTCTTTCTATGCAAAAAATGATACAGACAATGTAATCTTGACCGGATTCCATAGGAGAGCAGACAGAATGGTATTGGACAGATACACAAGGAATACTGATAATCATTTTAAAAACTGGGGCATATGGTTATGGGATCCGGTAAATTTCACCCAGCGTATCGGATGGTATCATATTGTTATATCCTATGAGCCTAGCAGAACATTTGTCTGGGTCTTTTATCCCAATGGACAGACGGAAAGCAGCGCATATTATTTCGGGATACAAGATTATTCTGTCGCTACACATTGGGGTATAGGTAACAGTTCAGGAAAATCATTGATTCTTGATACTTTTTCTGTATATCAAGGCGCGGCAAATGAAGCCGAAGCAAGGGATATACACGCTCAGGAAATGTTGCCAGACGGGATGTACAAAATATCCTTGAATGCAAACGAGAAATGCTATATACATACTGTCAACAACGAAGTGACAGGCAGTACCCCTGTTGAGATCTATAACCCTGTTGATAACAGGCATACCTTCAAGTGGGTAATTTCTCCTGTTGAAGGTAAACCAAATGTATATACCGTGCGAGTTGCGTTTGAAGATCTGTATTTGCATCTGGCTGGGCATTCCACAGCGCAGAGCACCAGAGTTGAATTATTGGAATATCAGCCGTCAAACGCTTCATCATTTGAATGGTTTTTCCAAAATACCGGAGATGGTTATTTCTATATCAGGTCAAATGCGGATAGAAGTAAATACTTGCATCCGGTAGCACGCTCGACATCAAGTGGAACCAGACTAGAAATATTGACGTATGCATCAACTTCACCTAAAGTCTACAAATGGAAACTTAATTTGTTAAAGACTCAATATGAGCTCAACCAAAATCAAGTTGCAATAGATTCTCCGCATGAAGTTGTCTTATCTGACAATACATTTTTAGGCTTAATGCCAGATACTCCAATACAAGGAGATGAAACAGCATTACGAGTGAATAGAGGGCAATATCCATCATTACTAGACTACTGGTGGTTCCTGCCAGGTAAAGATGGTAGCTATAAAATATACAATGCATCCCATATTTCCTATGATCTTCATCCAAAATCGAGGCAAGTGTCTGCTGGCACTGAAATTCAAGCATTAAAATATTCTGCCGCTTACGATAAATACTATTCATTTATTTTAGAAAAGCCAAATAAGTATGGCAGAAGATACCAGTTTAAACATGCACTCAACACTGATTTGCTTGTTACGGCAAACAGCACAGGAATCGGGAGTAAGTTATCGTTACAAAGGTCTGGTGATAATAAAGCAAATCAATGGGCATTGTTTAAGAGCAGGAAGCCTGGCGCTAATAAAGAACTTTATAATCTTAAACCTGGCATATACAGAATTGTTTCTATGGCTGATAACAATAAGGCTGTTACAACTAGGGATAATGCATGGAATGCAACGACAGACATTTTAATCGGAGATAAATCAAATCCTAAATATACTTCCTATTATTGGGTAGTTGATTATGAACGAGATGCCGATGGGAATCCGATATTGGATGGAGCCTACACAATCCAATTATTTGCAACAGATAAATTGTATTGGCATACCAAGTCTCATGCAATATCAAATTCCGCCAGGCTTGAACTTTACTCTCTTGACAGGAACAACTTAGGTTCAGAAAAGTGGTTCATAAAGCCAACGAGAGCCGGAGATGGGGCATTTTATATCCAATGCGCAGGAAATCCAAACTATTATGTCCACCTTGCGAACCATTCGACTTTGTCAAATACGCAACTTGAATTATGGCCGTATGACGCCTCTTATTCAGATACATACAAATGGAAATTTGAACAAGTTTCTATTGTAGCACCATTTGCGACCGGTGCTCATCGCGTGGCATCGGCTAAAGACAAAACGAAATATTGGCATATTAAAAATAATTCAGCGGAAGAACGGAAACCTTTGGAACTTTTGTCTTATACTTCGGCATATGCAATGGTTTATCAATGGCAGTTTACAAAAAACAGTGACAATACATATTATATTCAGAATGTCAGTTCAAAACTTTATGTCCATCCAATCGGTCAAAGTACGCAGAATGGGACGAGATTAGAACAACTCCAATATAATCCGGCTTATTCTCCGTATTATAAATGGATTATAACTCCCGGGACAGCAGCAGGTTCATACAAAATCATTTCAGTTGCGGATCCTACCAAGATAATCCACCTGTCGGGACATACTGCGGCAGAAGGGAATGAGATTGAAATCCTGTTAATAAACAAAGGATATGAAAATACCTATGAGTGGATATTGGGGCAGTAAATAGTGTAACAGATGGGAGTTTCCCGTTTGAGTAGCTCCCATCTGTTTAATAATATGTAAAGTAACATCAATAAATTTATATGTAATGACTAGATATGTTGTCCTTTTAATAATATTAGTGTTGCCACTGACTATGTCAGCGCAACAGAATAATTTAGAATTATTTATTTCTGATTCTCTAGATGGCGGCCAAAATGAGATTCTTGAAAAACTGAAAAATCTCCCGAATGTAGAAATTGGGAAAGGTATAACATTTCGACCTAAAAGTGACGCATATGAAATGACGATTCGGTTTAGAATGCAGAATCTGCTAGGCATGTCATTTGGAAAGAAATTTTATTTAGCTGAAACCGAAGCACAAGTCAAGCGTTTAAGACTCCGTTTTGATGGATATATATTTTCTCCTGAATTTATATATTCAATACAATTAGGTTTTTCAAGTTATGATACTGAAGTTATACCGAATGGGAATATGAACTTAATACGGGATGCAGTAATTTATTATATGCCTAACTCTTCCTGGAATATCGGATTCGGTCAGACAAAAGTAAAATCTAATAGGGCCAGAATTAATTCCTCAAGTGCTTTGCAATTTATTGACAGAAGCATAGTTAATAGCGAATTTGGAGGAGATAGAGACTTTGGTTTCTTCGGAGAGTATTACTATGGAGGCTATGATACTTTTGCAATCGCAACAAAAGTTTCCCTAACTTTAGGGGAAGGCAGGAACTGGAATACCTCAGCAAAAGGAGGATTGGCTTATACCGGAAGACTGGAATTATATCCATTCGGGCGTCTTCACGGCAAAGGGGAGTATGTAGAAGGCGATCTGGAGGACGAACAGGCACCCAAACTGATGATCGGTGTTGGATACACTTTCAATAACAAGGCCCAGCGTGTTCAAGGCTGGAAAGGAGACATAATAGACGGCGGGGAAACTCGGGATATATGTTCATATTATGCTGATATGGTAATGAAATACAGAGGCTTTGCATTTGCAGCTGATTATCTGGGCCGCTACACCCCACAAGATGCAATTATTTCAAATAAACAGTATGTTTATACAGGATCAGGTCTGAACATACAATTAAGTCATCTGTTTAATGGCAAATGGGAAGTCGCTGTACGGAATTCAACGATGTTTCCAGATAATAACCTAAAAGACATTGTCGGTTATTCAGAATGGAATCAAACTACTATTGGCATAACACGATATATTATCGGCCATAATTTAAAAGTGCAATTAGATATATCTTATAATTATATGTCTGATGTATGTTCACTAATGTCGAATTATGACAGATTCGATGTCAGGTTTCAAATTGAACTTGG
The DNA here is from genome assembly GCA_017694655.1 of Candidatus Cryptobacteroides merdigallinarum. GTDB lineage: Bacteria > Bacteroidota > Bacteroidia > Bacteroidales > UBA932 > Cryptobacteroides > Cryptobacteroides merdigallinarum. The sequence continues at coordinate 13,229 of JADIMQ010000003.1, read as the reverse complement.
ATTGTAGATATATTCTGACATATGCATTCGGTAAAACTTCAGATTGGTTATTATGAAGTTTAACGACAATTAAAATAAAGTAGGTTCGGTAGAACCATCCAGTTCATTGACAATATTGCAGTTTTGTATGTTAGTCTGGCAAAGTTAGATTCAAATCTGTTGAATTGTAAAATCGCTATAATTGTTTTTATTCAATATTTTTGAATAACTTTTATGCTTTTCGCCGGGTACTGGTGATAATTGAGATAAAAACAAGGATTGTAGAGAACAGTTCAATTAATTGAAAAGATTGTATTAATATTAGCACATCTACGAGATTTTTTCTGTATTAAAATCCAATTACTTCAATCCAAAATACAGAATACCGTGTCCTGTTGTCCACCTTCTCCCATTTGACAATGGGGATTTCCCTGTAAATAGAGGCTTTGCCAACCATCAGTCAAAGTATCAAAGAAAGTCCGTAAGTTCAGCATTTTGCCAATGCTGAATTGTTTCTGAATTCTGTATTTTACCATGCTGGTATATATGAAAAATCCCATGTTTTTTTGATGTTATTGATATTGCGTTAATGCGCTCAATTGTATGGCTGTTTGCTCATATTCAGAACCAGAAGCCGAGCCTGAATCTCGCTTCTGGGGAGAACCTGTCCTTGAATACCGGTCGGCCTGCTGCCCTGACACGCGTCCCGTCGGGGAGGGCGTCCACAAACCCGAAACGCCTGAATTCGTTTGCGGATGTCCTTATGCATGTCCCCTCGAAATACTGCGACATCCCGAATGTGACACCGAAGTCCATCCTGTGCTCCGACACTTTCCAGGAGCATCCTATGGTCGCGGAGACGGAAAGCCCGTCCTTGCCGTAGTGTATATTGTTGCCGTCAACCGCAATGTAGTCCCTGGATCCGTTCCTGAACGACTTGAGCCTGCTGAGCTCCGCTCTCCATGCTGTAGCGGCCTTTTCAGGGTCGGAATATCCTGCAAGGAAATCCTGCCGGTAGGCTTCCACATCGCTGTAGCCGAGTTCCTCGAGCCTGTAGCCGAACACCGTGTTGTTCGTCCGTATTGCTTGCTCTCGGTTCCTTGACGGCGTGAACTGGAACGAATACGCGACTTCAAGTTCGGCAAACGGTGAGACCTTCGTGTCAAGGAAATCGGAGCGCAGCCTCAGGAACACCGGAAGGGATGTGGTCCCCGTGTTCACGGAGTTGATTCCGGAGATGCCGGCCGAGACCATGAACAGGTGTGAGAACCTATAACCTACAGACATTCCAAGTGAGTAGTCCGGGGACCCGATGCCGGATCCACGGAACACAAGTCCGGATGACATCTCTACTGACGCCGCCATTCCGGTCCGGTAGTTCTCCGGGGTGTCTGCCGAGGCCCTGCCTTCATGCAGGAATAGGATTGCTGCTGTAAACACTACAGTTGTAATTTTGTTCGGAATGCACATTTTATACTGGTATTGAAAATTTGATTCTATGTTATGCAGTTTTTTCGTAGCCGTGGGCATACACTGTGTCAGAAGAGGATGTGTCCACCGCACAATGTAGCCGCACGGCTGCAGTACGGTCAATCAGGTGTCTGTCCGGCGCATATCGCCGCAAGTGAAACGACGACGGCCAGAAGTGCCTTCAGCAGACCGAATGCGGCTCTGAATATGCTTGTGATAAATGTAAACATGGTGAATTGTCTGATTGATTAATGGATTCATATGCATCTGTACCCGTCCACGATGTTCTTCAGGTTCTCGAGCGATGCCTCGGCGCAGTCGATGGACTCCTGCAGCGTCCCCGCCTCGAACGGGTCTATCGCGTCGGCCAGGTTTGTCCTGGCGTTTTTCAGGGACTCTATGTATATCTCGCATTTCCGAATCCCGTCCCTGACCGAGCCTCTTTTCCTCAGCAGGATCTCTATCCCTGCGAGGGATGTATCCGCGTTCCTGAATGCGTCGTCCATCTCGTTCTTCACGACGCTTCCCGCCTGCTCCGATATCCTGCGGATGGCCCGCAGCAGTGTCTCCTGATAGTGATACCCTGATGCGAGGGCGTCGTCCAGACCATGATCTTTTTTCTTTTTCATAATTCACTTGCATTAAATGCGGTTGTATTTTAATATAAAAGATTATTAATATCTTACTAAAGATTATTATAATAATACAAAAATAGCATTTTTTATTCAATATGACACCTATTTAATCATATATGTCATATTTTTTGACAAAGCCGAATTCGATCATATATACTGTTTCTTGTAATGAAAAAGCTGATATTAACGAGTTTGGCATATGATATAGTAAATAAAAGGCCAACTGCATTTGAGAAGAGCTATGCAGTCAGCCTGATTATTTGATATGTCACTATAAATAGGTATTATATATGCCGTCTATTGATTGTTGATTTTTATCATTCCGGTTCTATCATGGTAGAATTATTTATATGCCATTTATTTAAGTATTTCATCTTATGCAATTGACGAAACTATAATTTGCTGAACTTCATTTCTTTACCGTATTTACATAAGTGTAGTTGCCTCCGTTGTTTCCGTTGACTGGTGAGTAATATGTCGTACCGTCCTGCGAGTGGTAGAACTGGGCGGTGCCGGTGAAAGCGGGGATCTCCACGGGATAGTATTCGTTGTCGGCCGTTGTTTTCACATATATTGTGCAGGAAACGGAGGTGGGATGTGCACTGTGCTGGTAGCTGTTCGACGCTCCCACTTTGTTGTACGAGTCGAAGAAGGTCTGTGCATAGACCCCGTTCATCCCTTCGTAGATGTGCCTGCCTATTGGCTTCCTGGACGGTACGGGGACGACCGTGTATGTCTGACTTGAGTAGCTGGCCGAGCAGTGGTTGTCCTGGCCCGCGAACCATGTGCCTTTCGGGTGTGTCTGCACATACCCCTGCACTGTGCCGCTGTACCTGATGTCCACCGACACCCCGCCCGGATTCGACGGTGATGACACATACATGTATCCGTCCGACTGGTTGTATGTGAAAATGAGCCTGATTCTCTTGCCGGCCTTATGCCTCTCGTACAGCCCTTTTATCTTCGGCATGTCCAGGTTTCCGTATTTCTTCATCGTTGCATCCTGGGCTTGTTCCAGCCTGTTCCTGTAGTATGTCCAGATGCCCTGCATGTCGTATCCTCCGCCGTATTCCGGGTCGTCACCGTATATGATGTCCATCGTCATGGAGCCGTCCGACAGGTGGTCGTAAACCGAACACTTTACTGGAACGGCTTTGTCTCCGCTGCCTATGAAACTGCATTCGAAGAAGATATACAGCTTGTCGTTGCTGGACTTGAAATACTGCGTGGAGTTCTGTATGATGTCGAGGCTGACATTCTCCAAGGGCATGGCCATCCTTCCGTCGTCCTGCAGGTCGTACCGGTTTCCGTATGAGTTGCGTTCGCACTGGATCGTCTTCATGTTCCCGTAGATCGTGCGTTCCCCGTCCCAGAATTTTCCCGAGATGTACGGGATCTGGTTCAGCAGGCAGTTCTTGTCTATGTATTCGATGGCTTCCCTCGTGCTTATCGCGTTATATTCCTTAGGATTGTCCGTCATGACTTCCAGTATGTCTATCTTGGCGGCGAGGTTTGACGGGTTGTCAACCAGCACTGTGTGCTGGGTGGAATGGTATTTGGCCCACCGGTTGTCCACAATCTCTATCTTTACGGGGGAAGCGTTCAGCCATGCTCCGTTTAGGTCCTCCAGTCCGAGGTTCCTCTCCTCGGCTGAGAATGAGAAGGCGCTCTGGCTGGATACGGCATCGGCCAGTTCAAGATTCAATTGGTGTGAACTGCCTGAGTTGCTGCATGATAGGGTGTACGATGCAGTATACGGGTAGGTGTATTCCCCGTTGATGCTTGCCGCACCCGACTTTATGCTGCCAGTGATGGCGTAGTTGGAGCTTATCGTCAGCCTGTCGCCGAAATGGAACGGTTCGGCCGAAAAGTACCCCTCGTGCCTGATGTTCCTTCCGCCGCCGTCGGTCAGGTACACATACACTGTCGTGCTTTTCCCGTTAATCGTGATGTCTTCCTGTTCATCGTAAGGTGTGCATGAGCTTCTGCTCGGGGACAGAATGAGTGTCGGCTTCCGTATGGCGACCCCGTCGGACAGCATCTGTATCTTCGCCCCGGTGCCGTCCAGCAGCCAGATGCAGCCTGTCCCGGGACGGAATGCTGTCCCGGTGGACATATATGTCCCTTCTCCGGAGTCCATGAGAGGGCTGAAGTCTATCCTCCCGCCGTTCTCCGACTCGAATGCGAGAGAGCAGGCCGAGGCATCACCTGCGAAATGGTCGAACAGCTGGTCAGAGAACTCCACCCTGTACCCGAACATCACACCGGCGTACAGCGATGAGATGTCGTACGGGCCGCCGTCCTGATAGCCGGAGACGAATCCGGGCCGGTATTCGAGATTTGTCTCGACTTTCCATGAGATCTCTTTCAGTCCCGGCATTGTCGGGACAAGTGAGATCCTTATGTCGCTGTTCCTGCGTATGTCGAAGTTGGTGGTGTTGTCCCGGCCGATATACAGTCTGTATGTAGCCTCCCCGTCATATACGGACTCTGGGCCGAAGGCGCATCCTACTTCGAGGTATGTGCACAGTCCCGCCTTTTCTCCGATGCTGTCCGGCACTTTCTGCCACGGGTCGCCGTTGTCCGGCAGGAGCGTGCCCTGGCAGTTCTCCAGGGCGTAGAAATATGCCGTCCCGGAACTGTTCAGCAGGGCGAGGTCTGCCTCGGATGCATAGTCGCCGTCCCCGGCCGACGCCTTGGTCTCGATGCGGCTTCCGTTGATGCCGGGGAAGAACCGGGCCGAGAGTGCGCATGAGCGCAGCCTCACGGACGTGATGCTCATCCCCGTGAGCAGTGACCTGTCAACGGAGAACGATATCCTTGCCGCAAGCCGGTCAAGACTGATCTCAATCTCTGTCACCCCATGTGACAGCACTAGACCTTTGCGGGACCAGCACATCGGCATCATTTCCTGTACGGCATCCGGATCCGTGACGCTGAACACTTCGCTTTCAAGGAACTCCTGTTCGTCTGCGCAGGCTTCGGTTTCGCCCATGTTGGCGACGGCGTACAGGTTGTATGTCCTGTCCCTGACGAGCGTGAGTGACAGTCCATGTGTGTCTTTTGAGTATGTGGCAGCAGCATATTTCCCGTCGGAATACGCTACTATGTATATTTCATGCACTTCGTCCGTATCTGTCCATACCGAACTTTTGGTCGTAGCCTCGGGGATGAGGAAGGACAGGGTGACCGTATCACCTGTTGCCGTGTCGGAAATCGGTGGAAGCTCCGGTTCTATTGGTTCAGAAAGGCATCCGCCCAGTGCAGCCAGTGCCAATATCGAAATCATTGCAAGAGTGTTTTTCCTTGGTTTCATGTCTCGTTGTGTCTCCTTCTCTATATTTCGACTGTAATTGAATTCCCGTCTTCCCATCCTTCTACGGATATTGTCACCGAGGCTCTGGCGTAGTCCAGTTCCATGTCTATGTCCTTCAGGTCATCGGCCGTCCAGTCGTATCCTGTCTCCAGTATCCATTCGCCGAGCGGCAACTTGTCGGTGTCCTCTCCGTCGGACGCCGTCAGCCAGAGCCTGTCTCCTGCCAGCTGGCGAGGCAGGTTGAATGTGAACGTACCTTCTCTCTCCTCCAGATTCACATGAAACTCCCCGTTGACAGGCTTGAGTGTAAGCAGGTCCATGCCGCATACCTCTCCGCTGACGCCCAGCGTGAAGGGGTAGGGACTCCCGTCATCTTCCCCTGCGACTCTCAGCGTTACTGTGGCGTACTGCTTGTGTAGCCGGGCCTCGACCGTGGCCGATTCTCCACGGCAGTCCGCGGTGCCGGCGAAGGCCCACAGGCTGTCGGCGTCATGCCCGTCCCGTATGCGGTAGATGCTTCCATCCAGACTTCCTCCAGGCTGTTCAGGTATGGAGCATACGAAGGTGCTGGCGATATTCCTGCCCACCTCGAAGGTTTCCTTTCCGGCTTCCATGCGCTCTCGTGTCTCCAGTATGACTCCAGATGAAACTCCGGATACATACGGTGCCGGGTCGCAGCCGGTCATGTCTATTGTCAGCCAGCACGGACAGGTGGTCCTGTCCTCCTTGACGGAGCATGATATTGCAGACATGGCCGCAAGAATGGAGACGGTTATGTGGAAGATGTGTCTGTTCATTGTATGGTTGTCTTTGTGCGGGCCGGGGAGTCGAACCCCGTCCGGAAAGCATGGCCCCGGTCTTCCGTGCCCCTTTCCGTCACGAACCTCCGTGTCCCGCCGGCTCTCTAATACTCTATTTCCTGGGAGAATCCTGTTGTCCAGTCAGTAATGGTAATGGAAAAAGTGATCGACCCTTTTTCCACCGGAATATCCGGATCCGATGACCCCGGTCCGGTGACGGTGAGATTGGTGATCTGGTAAGATGTGTTCGGCAGCGGCTTCGGGATATTCACGGGATAGTGGTAGAGAGTCCCTCCGAGTGTCGCGTCGACCACAAGCCTGGTGTAGCGCGGCGACCATGCGGAGCCATGGCTGTCTTCCTCCGTAGGGTTGGGATAGCAGTAGAAGTGGTGCCCGGTGGCATACGGGCTGGACCTTGTCACGGTGGCGTTGATTCCGATGTCGGCGATGAGCTCATCGGCTTCTCCCGCGGCCAGCTTCAGCTGGTTGTACCAAACGGAAGGCGTCCCTTCCATTGCATAAGTGCAGTCGCCTGCCACATTGACGAGGTATATGTCCTTTATTATGAATTCCATGGCTTCGTGTGCTGGAGACTTGAAGTCTGTCGATATCCTGTCTATCTCTATTTTGGAGGCGAACCGTCTTACGGGAATTTCGACGGAGGACGAGGCCGTGATTGTCATGTCCCTGCTGCCTATCATTTCGAGGGACGAAGCCCCGTTGTCCTTCAGGCTCGACACCCGGGACAGGAGCCCGGACTCGCTCGCCACTGACGACAGGTCTGCCTTGGAGTTCACTACGGCGTAGCATCTCGCGTCTCCTGTAGTGAGCCTCATCGTGATGCCGGACGAGGATTCCTCGTTCTCTCCGTATCCGAGGAGCCTGCCGGACTTGTCGAATACCAGTATCTTTATCAATCCGGCTTCAGCGGACACAGAGGAGTCGTCCCCTCCGGTCACCCTTGTCAGCGACCCGGCGTCAAGACGGAATTCGATCTCTACCGGGACTCCGCCGGATGCCGCGGCCTCCTGTTTCTCGACTGTGCATGAGGGCGGCACCATTGCCGTCACTGAAATGAGGGCGGCCGCCATGAATGAAAATCTCTTTGTCATGATTGTGATGTTTTTGGTGGTTTATATTCTTTCGTCGTATGACCCTCCGTCTCCCCATGGGCTTACGCTTATGCTGAAGGACAGGGCCTGTTTGGATATCGGCCTGTCAGGGTCTGTGGAACCGGGGCCGGTGATGGTCATCGACACCGAGTATGAGGTGTTCCTCTCGGGTCTGTCGATGGTGACCGGGTAGTAGTACCGCGTCCCTCCAAGTGTGGCAGTGACCACCAGCCTCGTTTTCCTCGGGGTGAAGGAGCTCCCGCCTTCCCGGTCTTCCTCGGCAGGGTTGGGCAGACAGTACAGCGGGATTTCGTATCCGACCGTCTCGTCCGGCGCCATCGTCTTTCCTATCTTCCTGAAGGTCATCTCCGGACAGTCGGCGGGGAATGACTGCCCGTCGATGATCCCGGACGGGCTCCCGCTGCTTCTTCCCATCCTGTTGCACCATGCGGCCGGCCCGGATGTCCCGGTTATGTCCGTGTCCCCCGCCACATTGATCAGCATCACGCTTTCGACTGTGAGGCTGCCGTATGCCTGTGGAAGACGGCATGTTATTGCGTCCAGGGTTATCCTGGACAGCAGCCGTTCAACCGGTATGTTGATTTCCCCGCTCCTGCCGGGTGTCACGCTGCATGTCGAGCAGCCGCTCATTGCAAGGCCTCTTGCCGGGTCCGTGGAGTTTCCGTCAAGCCTCACTGTGGCGGACTTGAGGTCGGATAGATGCCCTATGCCTGAAAGGTCAGGGGCGTTGGCTGCTGCCCATACCGTCTTCTCCCCGGCAGTGCCGGTCAGGCACAGCCCTTCTTTCGGACTGTCCGTTTCACCGTAAGTCTCGAGCATGCCGTCCGCAGAGAACACCAGCACCTGCAGGCCGTTCACTGCGTCCTCGTACCCGTCAGCCGCTCCGGTGGATTCTCTGCGGCTTTTGGTGCTTATGCGGAGCTCTCCTTCCGCCGGTGCAGAGACACTCCTGTCGTCCCTGTCGCAGGCTGTCAATGCTGCCAGTAGCAGCATTGACAGTATGGCATGGAGTCTAATCGTCATATCCATTTCCTGTTATCTGTTTGTCGATGTCATATATCCGTTTCAGGGCCGCTATCTCCGGGTCAAGGTTGCCCCTGTGGATCATGCCCCTGTTCTGCCGGCACGCGCTGATGTAGTGTGCCGCAGCCTTCTCGTATTCACCTTTCCTTCCGTAAAGCACTGCCAGCAGGTAGTTTACCCTGTCCGTCTTCTCCAGTCCCTCCAGGATGGCGAGGGCGCTGGCGTTGTAGTCGAGGCTCATGTAGGCCACGGCGGTGTTGTAGTCCGCATATGGGCGAAGCAGCGTGACGGCCCTCTCGTAGTCCCTATCCTTTATCGCCTGTATGCCGTTCATGTATGCGGTGTCCGGCTCTGTCGTGTGCACGGTGTCCTTGATCATCCCCTTGCGGTGAAGGTGGAAGTTGAACTTCACTGTCCTCAGCCTCGGATAGACATGCTGCCTGAGGTGGCCGTAGAAGGGGAGCTTGCCGAGGGCCTTTTCCCTGCTGTCAATGTCACTTATCGGCATCAGGCCTGCGAAGATCTCCTTGTCCTGCACTGTCATCACGGTGTCTGATGCTACCAGCGCCTCCAGCATCCTCCAGTTCTCTCCTCCTGACCGGCTGGTCATCTCCACTGTCCTTCCCTGCATGACGGATTCCTTTCCGTCCTCCGAGATGAACACCCCCGACTCCCTGGCAAGGGAGTCGGCGTAGCGGTCCATCCATGCCCCGAAATAGTCTGTTATGGCCTCTGCCCTCTGTCCAGAGAGCCTTTCGTTGTATGCGGCGTCCCCCTCGGGTGACGCCGATGCCGTCACCACTATGGAGTCGAGGTCGAACTCCCTGTTTTCCAAGAGCGACGCCAGGTTGTCCTTTATCCTGTGAATCTCTGTGCGGTTGTTCCCCAGATCCTCATCCACCGTGTGGCTCCCGGAACCGAAGTCGATGTAGCAGGCCGTGTTGGCTTCCGCCTTCCTTTCGACGACGCGGGTGAGGAACCTCTCCGAGTCGTCCGTCAGCGTGCTGAGGGAACTGATGTAGAATGTCAGCGCCTCCGGGCACGGCATGGTGTATATGCACCTGTCCTCCATGTACGCCTTGCCCGTGAGGATTATGTCCACCTTTTTCAGGCCTGGCCTTGACCGGACGGACTGTGTATATTCGTAGGCGAAAGCCCCGCTCGGGTCCCGTATAATCGTGTCCAGCCTGAGCCCTTCGGTGACGATGGGCGACTTGACTAACCTGCTGAACATTTTCCCTTTCCTGGCTATGCGCCTCCCGTTGGCCTGCGTCCTGAGCAGGTTGGTGTAGTGTCTGACCGCCTCCTCCTCCGTCACTCCGAATGAGGAGCGGAACTCCTCCTCGGACACTGCGGTGGAGTCGTTCCGGAATGCGTACAGGCGCGGCATGTTCCGTTCCAGGAAGAGTTCCAGGAGCCTTATGTTGATGAAGGCGGATGAGTCCGTCACTATGGACTTGAGGAACCTCTCGTATCTCTGGTAGCCCTTGAGCTGCGCTTTCCTGTATTCTGCCCCGGTGACCATCACCGGGTCCAGGGAGAGGGTGTCTCCCATGATGGCCATGTACGGGCGGAACCGCAGCTGCCAGTCGCTGTACTGCATGTCTTCCGGCACAGTGATGGTGAACGACAGATCCACCTTCCCGTGCCGTTCCGCTACATTGCGGAACCTTGCCGTGACGGTGGCGGCCTTTATCACGTCCGTCGCAACCATTTCACCGTTCTCGTCCATCACGGCGTTCATGAGAATAACCGTCCGCCCGTCGAACTCGTGCACCTCTATCGTGTCCGGGATCTCAATTTCTTCCTTGCCTGTCTCCGGGATTCCGTCACCCGCGTCTCCTGATATGGAAAGCGTGGCGGACACAGAACGGCTGGAAAGGTCCTCGAGCCTCTTCTGTGCCGCGCACGACAGGAGCATGAGGCATGTCGCCGCCGTCATCACTGGCTTCCATATCTTCAGAATACCCATACCAGAGCGACCGTTATGTCATCAGGCAGGATGAACCATCCCTGTCCTTCTCCCGTGATCCTTCCGCATTTGGGGCAGGCGAACTCCGTGTACCGCTTCATTCCGCCGAAAACCCCTATCCCGAACTCCACGTTCAGATGTCTGGTTAGCATCAGCGAGTAGCCGCCTGAGGCGTATATGCCCAGAGCGTCCCCTTCTTCTGTGGCAGGCTTCGTGATCCCGCCTGTGTTGTATTCCCTGTATTTGGCACCGGACCCTATCCACCATCCTGAATACACATGCCATGGCCACCAGCGGATTCCAAGCCTGTAGCTCTGCTGCCTGTTCTGCATCTGCCCCCGGCTTGTGCGGAATGTCCACGGGTTTATCTCCGCCGCGGCGTTCACGGTGACCTTCCTCGCCACGGCGACACTTGCCTCGGCGTTCATCGTGCCGAAGTTCAGCCAGGTGACGGCATCCGTGCCTACCGCCAGCCTCTGGGCGCGGCATTCGGCACCGAACAGGGCGATGGCGGCAACTGTAAATATGCAGAGTCTGTTCATCGGCGGAATGTCACAGTGAGTGTATGGATGACGGGCTTTTCCCGTTTACGCTGTATGTCGGATAGAATGTGGCCGAGTATCCGTCCCCGTGCCTCCATGTCGTGCCCTGGTATCTGTAGCTGATCGGGAAGCTCCTGCCTGATGTCGGCGACAGGGTGACGACTGTCTTCCCGGCATAGTCTCCCTTCGAGTGTATGGTGAACTTGAGATCTATTGAGGTGATGTCGGCATGGAGTGTCCTGGCGTTCCCGTTCCCGATGAAGTTGGACGCATCCACCCTCGTATTGCCGAACACTTTGTCCATCAGTCCCTTAAGAAGACCTTTGTCGACAGTCACAGCGGTTATGCCCGGCGTTACAGTCACTGTGGATTCGGCTTTTTCAGAGAAATACTCTGTCCTCTCCTTGGCTACGCCTAAGAACTGCTTGTGCCGGTAGGTTATCTGTCCGTTTACGGTGGCGCTTACGGTTATGTCGAATTCCGTCTCGAGCGGGTTGTAGTCAGACTCGAGCATAAGGTTGCCGGTGTAGGAGTTGTATGACAGGTTCAGGGATGTCTGTCTCCTCTGAGGCTCCGTGAATGCGACGCTGGAGCTTTCCGATCCGAGCGTTGATTTTATCTTTACGGTAAGCTGGTGCTGCCCGGCCACTATGTAGGGCAGCTCGAATGTGTATGACTCGCTTCTTGCGAAGTCGATGTCCATGCTGCCCTCAAATGTGTTGCTCATGTACTTGATGCCGGTGAGGAGTTCCCCGTCAAGGCTGAAGGTCACATTGTATGTGGTCACAGACGCCCCCATGAGGTTGGTCAGTATCACTCTGGAGAAGTCCAGTTCCGCCGAGGTGTCCATCCTTATGCCGACCGCGTTCTGGCTTGTGTCGGGGAGCCCGACGGTGTATGACCTTTTCACTCCTTCCTTCGTGAACTCCATGCTTATGCTGTGCGCGGCGTCAGGTACCATGGCCGGAAGGATGAAGCAGCACGGGGTCTTGCTGCTGAGTGTCATTTTGTGTTCCGCCTCGACCGCCTCCCCGTCGGTCGACTGCAGCCTGAGCGAGTGGTCGGAGTCGATGACATAGCTGAAAGTGCATTCGCCCTCCTCGCCCTCGGAAAGGAGAAGGTTTAATGTGTAGGCCATGTAGTCCGAACTCCATATAACATCCGCCTTCACCTCGAACCCCTTGTCCGTTACGATGAGCTCATTGTCGAAGGTCTCTCTGCATCCGGCGAAAGCCATGATGCACGCCATGAGAATGGCTGTTCCTGATAATCGTTTCATGTTCTTATAGATTTAATTTTATGCCGATTGACCCCGTCAGGTGCCACAGGTCTGACCGGAGGGACGAGCCGAATGTCAGTGGAGACTGGATGCCTATGCTGAATGCCAGCCAGCGTGTCACATATATCTCCATGTCCAGGCCCGGCTCGATGCCGTAGATGAATTCCCGCTCGGGGATGTCCGCCTCCAGTTCCTGCGGCAGGTCCCTGAAGACCTCGTAGTGGTTGCATCCCAGGAATGCCTTCCCTCCTATGTAGAGGCTGAAGACACGGTTGTATGTGCCGGCGAGCCGGTACATCCATCCGCCGTTCACGTTCCACATGATATGGTCGAAGCACTCCTGCGTGTCCGGGCCTGATGCCGTGCTGATCTTCTGGTTCCAGTCGGTGACCGAAGCCCCCACTGTCCAGTACGAGTCCATCAGGTACTGCCCTCCGTATATTTCAAGGCCTCCAGACGGAAGTGAGCTTGCTGTCACTTTCTGCGATATTCCGATGATTGTACTCTTGTAGGATGTCCTCTGGGCTGCCGCCTCTGTCCCTGCGCATATCAGCAGCAGTGCCGCTGCCACTGCGCCTGCCGTTCCTTTTTTGTGTATGGTCATAGTTCCTGATGTTTGAGATTTTTCGCGGCAAAGATAATTATTTTCAGATAAAAGATTATTATTTTTATATATTTTATTAAAATTATACTCTTTTTTGAAGTTTGACTTTTATGGTAATGGCGAAAAGTTGCAGAAATTATTATGAATTGCTCGCACAATGCTTCTGCAGTGCTGCAGTTCTGCGTATCCGTAGCGTCTCCTTGTCCCGCGGCCTCCTGTTCGGTGACGGTTCCGCTGCCTGCACCTTTTCTTTTCACCGTTTGTGCCCGGAGGGCACGGATTTTTCTGCACATAGTATATACTTATTTTCAGTAGGACTTATATATATACTATACCTTTTGTTCTTTTTGTTTTCAATACACTGACTGGCAGATTGTTGTGTGGTTTTTGCATGGATATTTTGCAGACAGATTACACGATGATTCCGGACAGATTGCACGAGGTCGGGGACGTTTATTCAGACAGATTGCACGAGA
>JADIMQ010000002.1 GCA_017694655.1 Candidatus Cryptobacteroides merdigallinarum | reverse complement strand
GGTCTGCCCTGTCAGGGGGCCGATGTTCACGTTTATGAACATGTGCATGAACGCCTGCCCCGTTATGAGCAGCACGAGGCCTGCCACGGCTATCTTGGCGAAGGTGGAGTCGCACAGCCTAACTATCAGGGACCCCCTGGCCAGCAGGCTGACGTACAGCACCAGCACGAGGATTCCGCCGAACAGGCCGTACTCCTCGATTATGAACGAGTAGATGTAGTCGCTGAATATGGCGTACACGGAATATTTCTGCGTACTGTTCCCCGGGCCCTTCCCGAAGATACCGCCTTCCTTCACGGCTATCTTTGCGCTCTCCGGCTGTCGTATCTTGTCGATGGCCTCCATGTAGTCGCTGCTCCAGACGTGCCTTTCCCCGCGGGAGGCAGCCTCTTCCTGGAGCCGGTTCTCGGCCTCTATTACCGCGTATTCCTTGTGCATGGTGAGCCTGCTTATGCCGGTGCCCACCCTCGAGAACGCCTTCCCGTCGGAGGCGTAGTATATCCCTACGGCCAGCCCTATGAGGCAGCAGCCTATCCCGAGGGCCCCGAATATCTCTTTTTTCGGCATGCCTCCTATAAGGACTGTCAGGAACATTATCAGTCCCGTGAACAGCGTGCTCGAGATGCCCCCCTTGAACATTCCCACGGCCACCAGGATGATGGGCAGGTATATGTACATTATCCTCTTGGCCGCCGGCCTGTCGAGGAACCCGAGGGAAGGGGAGAGTACGGCGAGGGCTTTCGGCAGCCTGAACGAGTCTTTCCTGTAGGAGTCTATGGCCCAGGCGAGGTACATCACCATGGCAACCTTTATGACCTCGAAGATGTAGACCTGCATCCCTCCTATCTGCAGGGCGCGTTCTGCCCCGTTTATGTTGATGGTCCCAATGCCGGCTATCAGGCAGAACAGCAGGACGGCCGACACGAAGAACCCCGTCTGTGAAAAGAGGCGGATGAACCCGATGCTCGGAATGTTGTAGCACAGGATTATTATGGCCAGCCCGGCGCAGGCCAGCTTGAACTGCGAGAAGAATATGTCCAGCCGCGAGGTATCCCCCTTGGCCAGGCCGGAGGCGGAGGCGAAAATCGTCACGAGCGATATGAGGATGAGCAGCAGTACGATCATCCATATCACCTTGTCTCCCTTGAAGTTGTCGAAGAAACTCCAGAATCCCCGCTGTATCTTTTTCTCGTCCATTACAGGTTTCTTACGGCCTCCTTGAACTGGCGGCCACGGTCTTCGTAATTCTTGAACAGGTCGAAACTTGCGCAGCACGGCGACAGGAGCACCACGTCACCGGCGGAGGCTATCCTGCTCGCGAGCTTCACCGCGTCTGCGGCGGAGGTCACGTCGTGCATCTCCGGCACCACGGAGCCGAAGGCCCCGTGTATCTTCCGGTTGTCCACCCCGAGGCAGATGATGGCCTTCACCTTCTCTTTCGCGAGAGGGACGAGAGGGGAGTAGTCGTTCCCCTTGTCGGTCCCCCCGACTATCCACACCACCGGCCTCGTCTGGCATTCGAGCGCGTACCAGGCCGCGTCCACGTTGGTGGCCTTCGAGTCGTTTATGTAGAGCACGTCCCCTATGCTGAGCACCTTCTCGAGCCGGTGTTCCACGGCCTGGAACGAGGAGAGGGCCTCGCGTATGGTCCGGTTGTCTATGTTCATGACCTTCCCGGCAATGGCGGCGGCCATGGAATTGTACACATTGTGCTTTCCTCCCAGGGCCAGTTCCTGCAGGAACATGTCGCATTCGCTGTCATTGTACCGGACAATCATCTTGTCGTCCCTGACGAACGCCCCTTCCTTCACCTCTCCCTTCTGCGTGAACGGGAGTTTCTTGGCGCGCACCACTATCTTGTCCAGGTGGCTGATGGTTATCTCGTCGTCGGAGCAGAATATGAAGCAGTCCTCGTCGCTCATGTTCTGCGTAATGCGGAACTTGGCCCGGACATAGTTCTCGAGCTTGTGCCCGTACCTGTCCAGGTGGTCCGGGGTTATGTTCGTGATTATGGCGATGTCCGCCTTGAAGTCGTACATGTTGTCGAGCTGGAAGCTGCTGAGCTCCAGGACGTAGATGTCGTGCTCGGAGGTCGCCACCTGGAGGGCGTAGCTCTTGCCGATGTTCCCGCCAAGCCCGACGTTCAGCCCGGCGTTCTTCAGGAGATAGTATATCAGGGAAGTCGTGGTGGTCTTCCCGTTGCTCCCGGTTATGCAGATCTTCCTGGCCTTGTCGTACCGGCCGGCGAACTCTATTTCCGAGATTATGCCTATCCCGGCGGCGGCCGCCTTTTCCACTATCGGTGCGGTAGACGGTATCCCCGGGCTCTTTATGATCTCGTCGGCATTCAGTATCAGGGATTCCGTGTGCCGTCCGCTTTCATACGGGATGCCCCATTCCTCGAGGCTCGCGATGTATTTCCCGTCGATATTCCCTTTGTCCGAAAGGAATACGTCGAATCCTTTTACTTTAGCGAGGACCGCGGCTCCGGTCCCGCTCTCGCCTCCGCCCAATACTACTATCCGTTTCATGTCTCAGCTGTTTATTT
>JADIMQ010000045.1 GCA_017694655.1 Candidatus Cryptobacteroides merdigallinarum | reverse complement strand
CTTCCGCCCTGCTCCTCAGCGGAAGTTCGATGATTTTCAATAAATTAAAATTCATCGAACTCACGTTAAAAAGAAGTCGGTTCATTCAAGAGTCATGGACGGAAAGTATCCCGAGGACTTCATCCATGGAAAGGGCGTCGCGGACATTGAAATCCCCGCTACGGCTCCGCTGCAGGGAATCGAGATAGGCTCCGCTCCCGAGGGCTTCCCCGAGATCTCTCGCGAAGGCCCTGATGTATGTACCCTTGCTGCACGATATCCGCACTACCGCCCTCGGAAGTCCGGCAGCGCGGTTTCCGGCGACATTTATCCTCGAGGATGCCCCGTCCGCGGGGGCCGATCCCGTCCCTGCGCCGCCGGACGGCGGATTCTCCGTACCCTGGGCTGCATCCTCACAGCCTGTCCCGAAAGAAAGGAGCACCGCGGAATCTATGCGTATCCTGGAGCTCCGGATAAGGCCTGCCGTGGCCTCGTCAAGGTCCCGGGCGTTGCCGGACTTCAGCATCCTGCGGGCAATCTCGTATGCCCTCACGCCGTCCACGGACTTCGCCGAGAAAAGAGGGGCAATCTGGTCCTGCTCCCCTATGAACTTGCCGAGGGCCTCCTGAACCGCCCCTGCAGTGATATGGGCATAAGGGAAATACCTGTCTATCTCCTTCTCCATGTCATAGGAAGGGGTAGTGGCACCGAATGTTATCCCGGCGACATATTCCTTGTCATGGGCCTGCAGAGATTCGGCAAGTCTGGTAGCCTTGCCCATACATACCAGCAGGACTCCGGTCGCAAGCGGGTCCAGGGTCCCGGCGTGCCCGACCTTGAGATTCTTCTTCCGGAAATACCTCGCGGCAGTGAACTTTATCTTCCTGATGACATCGGCGGAAGTCCACCGGTACGGCTTGTCCACCGGGATTATGATACCGTCCGGATATTCCTCCATATCATGTCCGAGCACAGTATCCCTGGCTACGGTCAGCGGGTGTAGTCCCGCCGGCTTCATGCTTTTGCTGTCCATTCTTCATCCGATTCTGGGTAAGAGACCTGAAAGCCCGGTCCGGCGTCCTAAAGCGGAATCTTGTCTATCCTGCGCTGATGCCTCCCTCCCTCGAATCCGGCGCCGAGCCAGGCATCGGTAATCTTCAGGGCCTCATCGCAAGAGATGAATCTCGCCGGCATCACGAGTATGTTGGCGTCATTGTGCCTTTTCACAAGCTCCCCAATCTCGGTGTTCCATGCGAGTCCCGCACGTATTTTCTGATGCTTGTTGAGGGTGATTGCCATACCGTTCCCCGTGCCGCAAAGGGCGATTCCCTTGTCCACGGCCCCGGTTTCCACTGCTTCAGCCAGCGGATGCGCCACGTCAGGATAGTCCATGCTGTCGGTGGAATGCGTCCCGAAGTCCACCGTATCTATCCCCTTACTCTCAAGATACGCCATGATCCTGGCCTTGTGTCCGAAGCCGGCATGGTCGCTGCACAGTCCTATTTTCATACAAGGAGACAAAAATTTAAAATTACGCCCAAAAATAAGGTATAAATTCCGAATAACAAAAAAAGACGTCAGGGAGCGATGGACCGGAACATGATCCCGGCTCCCTCCTTGGCGTCTTCCTGCGAAAAACCTGAAACGGCTACTCCGCCACAACCTTGCTCCCGGTAAATGTGGCATCCACATTTATCTCCGTTATGACAAGATCAGCCGTTATGTCAAGGGTCAGCTTCATGGTGCCGTCGGTGACAGTCCCGTGTGCCTCTATAGTGCATGTCATCGATGATTCACCCTCACCTACGGTTACAGACTGTGCCCCTTTCGTAGCGAAGGTATAAGTATCCCCGTCCACGGTGACCGGTATGCTGTTCAGGTCTATCGAACCGAGGTTAGTAGTGCCGAATGTAAAATCCGCTACCGACAGGTCTATCGCGTCAGTGGAATTTTCCGACCAGGAAACGGTGATATTCTGCGCCTGCGGCGTTGGGGTACCGCCAGAGACTGAGACTGAAAGGGTCCCGCTATAGTTCCCGGCTATGTCTGTATTCTCTGGAGTGGAAGGGGTCTGGTCCCCGGAATCGTCCTTGGAGCAGGACACACTGAAAATCAGAGCAGTAAAGGCTGCTGCAGCCATCAAAAAGTAACGTCTCATGATAAAAATGTTTTAATGGTTAAAAATCAAAGCCCAAATATAGGCATTTTCCGTTTGCAACAGTTGCCCTTTTCTCGCATATTCTTGTCAAAAATTCCCGGTCTTGCCGATTTCCGGGATGTCCGCATCCAGGACTGCCGCAGGACGGTGTCATATCAGCCCGTATCCCTTCATCTCCCTTTCCAGGGTCCTGGACACGGGCATCCCGGCCCTGCTTGTATTCACCTTCCTGACAAGTGCCTCCATATATGGGTCCCCGGTCCCGGCCAGCCTCATTACATTGTCCGTGCACATTTTCTCGAGCAGGGC
This sequence comes from Candidatus Cryptobacteroides merdigallinarum, assembly GCA_017694655.1. Lineage (GTDB taxonomy): Bacteria > Bacteroidota > Bacteroidia > Bacteroidales > UBA932 > Cryptobacteroides > Cryptobacteroides merdigallinarum. The sequence goes on along the minus strand of JADIMQ010000045.1, from coordinate 8,476 downwards.
ATGGAAATGGGGCCCGTGGTCGCGGTATTTGAGATGGCAGAGCTCATGCAGCACGACATAGTCGCACAAGGCCTCGGGAAGGCGCACCAGGTTGAGATTCAGGTTGATGTTGCCCCTGGCAGAACAGCTTCCCCAGTTCGAGGAATTGTGCTTGACGGCGACTTTCCCGTAGGGGAAGCCGAACCTGTCCGCAAAGAAGGCCACCTTCTGCGGGAGGACCAGCCTGGCTTCCTTACGCAATATATCCACAAGTACCTGACGCAGGAGGCTGTCCAGGCCGGGGCTCCCCTCTTCCGGCAGGCTACCCGGGTACACCACCTCTTTCCTGAAAAGGGGCCTTTCAAGGGAAAGCCACGTCCTTCCAGTCTGCCGGACGTCTTCAACAGGCGTAACCGCCACGGATACCGGGACCTCCCCTCCGCCGCCTTCCCGAAGGCCATGCCTGGCCGCAGCCCCTTCATCCCGTCTCACGAACACTATTTCGGACATCAGGGTCTTCACCGCCGTCCCGTTGCAGAGCAGGGGCAGGGTCTTCCCGTCCCGCCTCGCCTTCTCCGCCCTTTCCCTCTGCCTGGCTATCGTGGACACCACCCAGTCCCTCTTGAGCAGAAAAAACCGGAGACCCTCGTCATAGGACAAGGACCCCGGGATTACAACCTTCACCCCGTCGGCAGGATGGACCCTTATCGAGATCCTCCTGCAGGCGGGGCTTTTCACAAGTATGACCGGTCCTGTCACAGGATCGTCATATATCTTTCCGGAAGCCATCTATCTGCTTCTCTCCGGGCGCAGGGAGCGCACGGTTTCCCCGGCACGCCAGATCTCGCTGTCGTGGAGCTCCTTCAGTTCCGCATTCAGCTTCTCCCTGTAGTCAGGCCTGCTGTTGGAGTCTATGGATATCTGGGCCTCATTCCCGCTCTTCACGCTCTCATACAGGTCCTTGAACACAGGCAGGGTGGCGTCACGGAACTTCTTCCACCAGTCGAGGGCCCCGCGCTGGGCAGTAGTGGAGCAGTTGGCATACATCCAGTCCATGCCTTTCTCCGCAATCAGAGGCATGAGGCTCTGGCTCAGCTCCTCCACAGTCTCGTTGAAGGCCTCGGAAGGAGTATGGCCATTCTCCCGGAGCACCTGGTACTGGGCTGCGAAGATACCCTGGATAGCCCCCATCAGCGTACCCCTCTCCCCGGTAAGGTCGGAATATACCTCACGCTTGAAGGTGGTCTCGAAAAGATAGCCGGACCCGACACCGATACCGAGGGCAATCACCCTGTCGTAGGCCTTGCCCGTAGCATCCTGATAGACGGCATAGGAGGAATTGATGCCCTTGCCCTGCAGGAAAAGCCGGCGCAGGGATGTCCCGGAACCCTTCGGTGCCACAAGAATCACATCCACACCTTCAGGAGGGACAATACCGGTCTTGTCGTTGTATGTGATGCCGAAGCCGTGGGAGAAATAGAGGGCCTTGCCTGGAGTCAGATGCTTCTTCACAGAAGGCCATGCGGCTATCTGTCCCGCATCCGAGAGGAGATACTCTATGACAGTGGCCTTTTCGCAGGCCTCCTCTATCCCGAAAAGGGTCTCCCCGGGCACCCATCCGTCCTCTATAGCCTTGTCCCAGCTCGCCGAACCTTTCCTCTGTCCAACAATCACATTGAAACCGTTGTCTTTCAGGTTCAGGGACTGTCCCGGGCCCTGAACCCCGTAGCCGAGCACGGCTATGGTCTCGTCTTTCAACACTTCACGCGCTTTTTCAAGCGGAAACTCTGAGCGGGTCACCACGTTTTCATCGACACCGCCGAAATTCATTATTGCCATAATTCGTTTTACATTTTGCGGCATGGCCGCGTTAACAATTATTGTTCTGTCCTGTATCTGTATCTTTCCTGACGCCTGGAGAGCAGGTCATTCACCTTCTCCAGTGGAGACGAAGTGACGGCCACCTTCCCGGAACGCACGAACTGCCTGACGCAGCCTATCTTGTCCAGTTCCGAATAAAGGGAGTCTATAGCCTCGCTCGACCCGGCAAGCTCCACCACGAGGAACTCCGGGGTGACCTCCACGATATGGGTGTTGTATCCCCGGAGAAGACGGCTGGTGTCGTCCCAGTTCTTGAACTCGTCCGTGGATATCTTGAACATGGCTATCTCGCTCTGGAAAATATCGTCGTCTGTGTAGGCGGCTGCGTTTATAACGTCCAGCTTCTTGTTTATCTGCTTGAGTATCTTGTCGATATTCCTTGCGGTAGTCTTGCAGCTTATGGTGAACTTGTGCACATTCCTCATCGAAGAGGCCGACACGTTCAGGCTTTCTATATTGACCTGGAGACGGGTGAAAACGGCCGCCACCTGGTTGAGTATCCCCGAGAAGTTCTCGGAATGGACAATTATAGTATATAAGGTTGTGTTATCTTCCATGGCAAAGTCCTCAACATTCCATCAACATATTGTCTATAGGCTGTCCCGGAGGAGTCATAGGCATGACATTCCCTTCCTCCCGCACGCAGGCCTCGAGGAAGAAGGGCCCGTCGGCGGCAAGCATCTCCCGGACAGCGTCCCCCAGGTCCTCCCTGTCCAGCACCCTGCGGGAAGGGATGCCGTATGCAGAGGCTATGACCATGAAATCCGGATTCTCAAGATGCGTGAACGAATATCTCCTGTCGTAGAAAAGCTCCTGCCACTGGCGGACATTGCCGAGATAGCTGTTGTTGAGCAGTATCATCTTTACAGGCACCTTGTGCTCCATTATTGTCCCGAACTCCTGCATCATCATCTGGAGCCCGCCGTCGCCGGTGAAGACGCACACCGTCCTGTCAGGCCTGCCGAAGGCGGCGCCCACTGCGGCAGGAATGCCGAATCCCATGGTGCCCATACCTCCGGAAGTGATTATGCTGCGCTTACGGGTATACTTGAAGTACCTCGAGGCCATCATCTGGTTCTGGCCCACGTCCGTCACCAGTATGGCCTCACCCCCGGTAGCCGAACTCACCGCATCCACGACCTCGCCCATGTTCAGAGGGCCGGACTCCGGGTGCAGCTCGCGCCGGATGACCTTCTCGTACTCCTCGTCCTGGTACTTCCTGAAGCTGTCAATCCACGCCGACCGGTCGATGGCCAGGACCCTCTCGGTCAGCAGGGGAAGGGTCTTCCTGCAGTTCCCGAGGACCGGGATGTCCACAGGCACGTTCTTCCCTATCTCCGAGGGGTCTATATCCAGGTGGATGACCTTCGCCTGACGCGCATACGTGGAAAGGTTCCCTGTCACACGGTCATCGAACCTCATCCCGACAGCTATCAGCAGGTCGCACTCGTTGGTCTTTACATTGTTGCAGTAGTTGCCGTGCATGCCGAGCATGCCCTTGTTCAGCGGATGCGAGGACGGGGCCACGGAAAGGCCGAGCAGGGTGCAGCCGAACGGGAGGCCGGCCTTCTCCACGAAAGCCAGGAACTCCTCCTGCGCATCCCCGAGCTCGATTCCCTGGCCGGCAAGCACGAAGGGCCTGCGTGCCGAATTTATGGCGGCGGCAGCTTCCCTTATCCTCGTCATGTCTATTTCCGGGTCATCGTCATAGCTGCGGATATAGCTGACTTTCCGGGGGATGTATTCCGTCATGCCCGTCTGGGCGTTCTTGGTTATGCTCAGCACCACAGGCCCGGGACGGCCGCTCCTTGCCACGAAGAAAGCCCGCGCCACCGCCCAGGTAATCTCTTCCGGGGTGCTTATCTGGTAGCTCCACTTGCACACCGGCTGTGTCACGCAGGTGAAATCCACTTCCTGGAACGCGTCCGTGCCTATGAGGTCGTTGGAAATCTGTCCGGCAATCACGATAATAGGCGTACTGTCCAGCATGGCGTCAGCCACGCCCGTGATAGTATTGGTCGCACCCGGGCCGCCTGTCACCAGACATACCCCGACCTTCCCGGAAGCCCTCGCATACCCTTCCGCCGAGTGGGTGGCACCCTGCTCATGCCTCACAAGGATATGGTTTATGGAGTCGAGATGGTCCAGCAAGGCATCGTAGACCGGCATTATGGCCCCTCCCGGATAACCGAACACGGTGTCTACACCTTCATCCATCAGTGCCCGGACCAACGCTTCCGAGCCTGAAACCTTTTCATTGTTTTCCATATCTATCTGTAAATTCGTTCTACATGAAAGGATGCCTGGCAGGACTGCTCAGCACAGTCCGCGTCTGTCCAGCCCGCATCCCGCAGCATTTTCAGTCCACCAGCCGGACTGCACCTTTGTCGGCCGAAGACACGAGCCTGGCATAGGCCTTCAGGGCCTTCGGCACCTGACGCTGCCTGCCGTGAGGGGTGAAAGCCCCGTTGCCGCGGGCTTCCTCCTCCCTTCTCCTCTCCGCAAATTCATCGTCCGTCACTTCCGCCTCAATGGACCTCGAGGCTATGTCTATGGCAATGATGTCGCCGTCCCTGAGCAGTCCGACATTCCCGCCCGAGGCAGCCTCCGGGGATATATGGCCTATGGAAAGGCCGGAAGTGCCTCCGCTGAAACGGCCGTCTGTAATCAGGGCGCATTCCTTGCCGAGATGGCGGCTCTTTATATAGGATGTCGGATACAGCATCTCCTGCATCCCGGGACCGCCTTTAGGACCCTCATAGATAATCACAGCCACGTCTCCGGCCCGGACCTTGCCCCCGAGGATGCCCTCGCAGGCCTCTTCCTGGGACTCGAATACCCTGGCAGGCCCCCGGAACTTGAGGATGCTCTCATCCACGCCGGCGGTCTTCACGATACAGCCGTCCACGGCAATGTTCCCGTAGAGGACGGCGAGCCCTCCGTCAGAAGAATAGGCATGGGCCACATCCCTTATGCAGCCGGAAGCCCTGTCGGTATCGAGGTCCGGATATATGTCGGTACAGGTCCCGAGGTCGACGGTCCGCGTCCACGACGGGGCAGCAAGGTATTTCCTCTTCATGGCCGGGTTCATCCCGGGGTTCATTATGTCGTTCTCCTCTATGGCCTGTCCGAGGGTCGGGTAGTCGACCCTCGCCACGGACAGGTCGAGGAAGCCGCCGCGCCCGAGTTCCGCAAGGATACCCATCACGCCGCCGGCCCTGTTCACATCCTGTATATGGTAGCTGCTGTTCGGGGCCACCTTGCAAAGGACCGGAATCCTCCTTGAAAGGGTGTCGATGTCCTTCATGGTGAAGTCCACCCCGGCCTCATTGGCTATGGCAAGCAGGTGCAGGACAGTGTTCGTGGAGCCGCCCATGGCTATGTCAAGGGACATGGCATTCTGGAAGGCCGCCTTGGTGGCTATGGAACGCGGCAGCACAGAGGAGTCAGAGTCCCGGTAATATGCCATGGTATTCCTGACTATCAGGTCCGCCCCCTTCATGAAGAGCTCCCGGCGTCCGGCATGGGTCGCAAGCAGGGTACCGTTCCCCACCGGGGCCAGCCCGAGGGCCTCGGAAAGGCAGTTCATGGAATTGGCCGTGAACATTCCGGAGCAGCACCCGCAGGTGGGACAGCCCATCCGCTCGAGCGCGGCCAGCTCCTCGTCGGACACGGTATCGTCCGCAGCCTTGACCATTATGTCTATCAGGTCGTGGTCACTGCCGTCCACACGTCCGGCCTCCATAGGGCCCCCGGACACAAAGACAGCCGGTATGTTGAGCCTCATGGCAGCCATGAGCATGCCTGGGGTCACCTTGTCGCAGTTCGAGATACAGATCATGGCATCGGCACAATGGGCGTTGCACATGTACTCCACACTGTCGGCGATAAGGTCCCGGGAAGGCAGGGAGTAGAGCATCCCGTCGTGTCCCATCGCTATGCCGTCATCTATGGCAATGGTGTCGAACTCGGCGGCGAAACAGCCCTGGGCCTCGATCCTCTTCTTTATTTCCTGTCCTATTTCATGCAGATGCACGTGTCCCGGGACAAACTGCGTAAAGGAGTTCACAATGGCTATGACAGGTTTACCTATCTGCTCCTCCTTCATCCCGTTGGCCCTCCAGAGGCCCCTTGCTCCGGCCATTTTCCGGCCCGATGTACTTTTGTTGCTTCTAAGTCCGTCCATATATGAGCATCAAAAAAAATCCGCTTGCCCGCGGAATCCGTTCGGCAGGCAAGCGAAATCATATATATACCTGTAGGATTCCCTGGATATCGGCTATGGAATAATAATGGAGATAATCACGACTACCACCACGACGACTATCGAAGATAGAATGGATATGTTTCCACAAGCTGTCATATCAGCGAATTCCTAACGTTTCTTCTACTGGAGAACAAATTTATAAAAAAATTTAGAGATAGCTCCGGGAGAGCCTGATTTTTTTTCAAAATTTCTTCCAGTCCCTCCCGGTGCCGTCAGATGCAGGCAGCTATGTAGTCGCCGACCGCCGATGTCCCGTATCTGCTGTCCGGGACTATGTCCGGTGTACAGGCCCCGTCGGAGATGGCCTTCCCGCAGGCCCTCCTGACTGCCTCGGCTTCCTCGCTGGCCCCGAAGGCGTCCTCGAGCATCATGGCCGCGGACAGGATAGTCGCCACCGGGTTGGCGATGTCCTTCCCGGCAGCCTGCGGATATGAACCGTGTATAGGTTCGTAGAGGCTGTTCTTCTCTCCTGTGGATGCCGACGGGAGCAGGCCTATGGAGCCGTTGATGACTCCGGCGAGGTCGCTCAGGATGTCCCCGAACATGTTTTCAGTAAGGATTACGTCGAAGTCCCGCGGGTTGGACACCATCTTCATCGCGGCATTGTCCACGAACATGAAGTCGAGGTGGATATCAGGGTATTTTCCGGAATGGAGCTCCTTTACAGTCTCCCTCCAGAGACGGGAAGTGGCAAGTACATTCGCCTTGTCCACGAGGGTCACCCGTCCGCGGCGGCGGGCCGCATAGCTGAAGGCTACTTCAGCCACCCGGACTATTTCCTCCTTCGAATATACGCAGGTGTCGAAAGCCTTGTCTCCAGCCTCGTTCCTGCCGCGCGGCTCCCCGAAGTACATACCCCCTGTCAGTTCGCGCACGACTATGAAGTCCGCCCCTGCGACTATCCCGTCCTTCAGAGGGGATGCGGAAAGGAGGGCCGGATAAGGCTTCACCGGCCGGATATTGGCAAAGAGCCCGAGGGACTTCCTCATTTTAAGGAGGCCCTGTTCCGGACGTACCTTCGCCGAAGGGTCATTGTCATATTTAGGGTCACCTATGGCCCCGAAAAGCACGGAATCGGCCTCGCTGCAGATCCTGTGGGTCTCTTCCGGATAAGGATTTCCTGTCCTGTCTATGGCCGCCGCGCCCACGTCGGCATACCTGTACTCAAATGTATGTGAATATCTTGCGGCTACTGCATCCAGCACTTTCACCGCCTGTGCCGTTATTTCAGGTCCTATGCCGTCTCCCGGGAGGACCGCTATCGTCTTCTTCATGATATATGGTGGATTAGTTCAAGCAGAGTGGCCGGCCTCATACCTGAGGATGGCTTCCTTGTCGGAAAGGAGGTAGTCTATGTCGGAATAGCCCTTCATGAGGCATTCCTTCTTGTAACCGTTTATAGCAAAACCAGCCTCCCCGACTCCCGGGACGGAGATTGTCTGGTTCCCGAGGTCTATCCTTATCACGGTGTCCGGGTCCGATTCCAGTACCTGGAACACCCGTCCGAGGAAGTCTTCCGGCACCTGTACCGGAAGGAGGAAGTTGTTCAGTGCATTGTTCCTGAATATGTCTGCAAAGGACGAGGACACCACGGCCTTGAAGCCGGCGTCATGCAGGGCCCATGCTGCATGTTCCCTGCTCGAGCCGCAGCCGAAATTGTTGCCGGCTACCAATATGACCCCTTTCCGCCCTTCCAGCGGATTCGACGGGTTCGGGCTTCCGTCCGCATTGAACCTCCAGTCATAGAACAGTTTCTCACCGAAGCCCTCCCGGACCGTGGTCTTGAGGAAGCGGGCAGGGATTATCTGGTCCGTATCGATGTTGTCTACGGGGAGGGGGGTGGCGGGGGATTCTATTATATTTATCTTCTCCATTTTATTCTCTTGTTTCTTTTTTGTAATAACTGCGTCAGGCTTCGGATCCTCGTATCCTCATTTACCAAAGTAAACTCCGGTACTCGGCCCTCGCCTTCCTTGTTCTTCCAGAAAAATAAACTGCGAGCCGTGGCTGCTTTTCCGTTGTAACTGCGTCAGGCTTCGGATCCTCGTATCCTCATTTACCAAAGTAAACTCCGGTACTCGGCCCTCGACTTCCTTGTTCTTCCAGAAAAATAAACTGCGAGCCATAGTAGCTCTTTTGTAATAACTGCGTCAGGCTTCGGATCCTCGTATCCTCATTTACCAAAGTAAACTCCGGTACTCGGGCCTCGCCGTCCTTGTTCTTCCGAAAAATAAACTGCGAGCCGTGGTAGCTCTTTTGCAATAACTGCGTCAGGCTTCGGATCCTCGTATCCTCATTTACCAAAGTAAACTCCGGTACTCGGCCCTCGACTTCCTTGTTCTTCCAGAA
>JADIMQ010000044.1 GCA_017694655.1 Candidatus Cryptobacteroides merdigallinarum | reverse complement strand
CATTGGTTTTGTTTAATTAATTGTTACTTAATAACTTATTCCCCACAACACATTTTTGCGGGCTGCAAATATACAATTAAAATTTTAATTTTCAACATTTTGAATTAAATATTCTCAATCCCGGGTGACTGTCCCAGAAAGTAAGAGAGGGTGAAAAAGGGATTTTGTGTCACCCTCCGCGCCTCGGCATAGCAAATTTATTTGCTCTGCGCTCGGCTTCTGCGTATATTTGCAGCGCGTAATAAATAATAAGGAGCAATGCTGCTGGAAGTGTTCGGATTCTTGAGGATGTCCCTGATAGACATACTCGACATCATCCTGGTGGCCGTGATAATATTCGTGGTCTTCAGGTGGATACGGGGGTCGTCTGCCATGAGCATCTTCGTGGCCATCATCTCACTTTATGTGGCGAGGGTGGTTGTCAGCGCGCTGAACATGAGGCTGATGTCCGCAATCCTCGGGCAGGTGCTGGATGTGGGAGTCATCGCTCTCATTGTCATATTCCAGCCGGAAATACGGAGATTCCTGATAAGTTTCGGGAGCCGCTACCTGATGGAGGCCGGGCAGAACGGATTCCTCGGCAAGATTTTCGGGAACAAGGACAAGGCCATGGACAGCGTGGCCGTAAAGGAGGTCACCGAAGCCTGCCGCACCATGTCCGAACAGAAGACTGGTGCGCTTATAGTCATTCCCCACAAGTCCTCCCTCGATTTTGTGATAGAGACCGGGGACAGGATTGATGCCATTATAAACAAGCGCCTGATCATGAACATATTCTTCAAGAATTCACCTCTCCATGACGGTGCAATGGTGATGAGCACGGACCACATAATCGCGGCGAGATGCACTCTCCCCATTACGGAGAAGACCGACATCCCGGCCCACTACGGCATGAGGCACAAGGCTGCGATAGGCATATCGGAAGTGACCGATGCCGACGTTATCGTGGTCTCCGAGGAGACCGGACGGATATCGTTCGTCAAGGGAGGCAATGTGACGACGCTGGGGAACGCGAACGAACTGCAGCTGCTGTTGAACAATTCTTTCGCTAAAGGACAGGAGGGATAGATTTGGAAGAGAACAGGAACAATATCGACACGAGGCTGGAGCAGAAACTGGGATTCGACAGGATAAGGAAGGCCGTGGCCGACAGGTGCGCCACGGAATATGCAGTGAACAGGACCATGGAGGAGACCTTCTCCACGGATGCCGGGACAATACGGGAGAGGCTCCTGCTCACGGACGAGATGCGTCTTATCCTCATGTTCGAGGAAAGTTTCCCGTCGGGCGGATATATTGACTGTATCGGCTTCCTGAAGCTGCTGGAGCGCCCCGCATCCTATATAAACCTCGTTTCCCTGCGCAAGCTCAGGACCATGCTGGAAACGGTGAAGAAGATTTCAGTCTTCTTCTCATCCCTTAAGGACGGGATATATCCTTGCCTGAAGAGGATGGCCGGTCCTGTACTGTATTTCCCGGAAGTGCTCTCGCGGATAGATGCCCTGCTCGACAGGTTCGGGGAAATCCGGGATTCGGCTTCGGAAGAGCTTGCCTCCATAAGGAGGGCCCTGAAGGACACCGAGGGGACTATCTCCCGCAGGGCAGGCTCCATTCTCCGGAAGATGCAGGAGGACGGCCTGGCTGACAAGGATGCGTCAGTCTCTGTCCGTGACGGCAAGCTCCTGATACCGGTACCGTCCGTGAACAAGAGGAAGATCCCCGGGTTCATATACGACGAGTCCGCATCCGGAAAGACGGCCTTCATAGAACCGGCGGAGCTTGTCGAGCTCGACAACAGGATAAAGGAACTGAAGTTCGCGGAAAACAGGGAGATACTCCGGATACTCATGGAATTCTCCGACTTTCTCCGGCCATATATCCAGGACCTTCTCTATACGGCGGAATACATGGGCGAGATGGATTTCATCATGTCCAAGGCGAACGTGGCCCTGGACATAGTGGCCGGGATGCCTATCCTTTCCTCCACAGGGGAGATGAGCATCCGTAAAGCCCGCCATCCCCTCCTCGAGAAAGCCCTGAAGCGGGAAAAGAAGGAGATTGTCCCTCTCACCATCACATTGACCGACAGGAAAAGGATATTGATGATATCCGGGCCTAACGCCGGAGGCAAGTCGGTGTGCCTCAAGACTGTGGGCCTGCTCCAGTACATGTTCCAGTGGGGAATGCTCATCCCTACGTCAGAGACATCGGAGATGCTTGTGTTCGACAGGATAATGGTGGATATAGGCGACGACCAGTCCATCGACAACGACTTGAGCACCTACAGTTCCTTCCTGGCCAACATGAAGGACGTGATGCTGAATGCCGACGACAGGACACTGGTGCTGATAGACGAGTTCGGCTCCGGGACCGAGCCTGCCGCGGGAGGGGCCATAGCCGAAGCCATACTTTCCGAACTGGACCGCAGGGGGACCTACGGGGTCATCACCACCCATTATACGAATCTCAAGCTGTACGCCTCCAGGGAAGACTCCCATGTCGTGAACGGGGCCATGATGTTCGATGTCCAGAATATCGCACCCATGTTCCGGCTCGAGATGGGCCTGCCCGGAAACTCCTTCGCCTTCGAGCTTGCCCGCAAGATGGGGCTTCCGGAAAACATCGTCAAGGATGCCGAAGCCAGGGCCGGCGACGAGTTCGTCGGTATAGAAAGGAACCTCAGGAAGATTGCGAGGAACAGGAAGGCCCTCGACGAGAAGCTGGAGCGTATAAGGAATACGGACAGGACTCTGGAAAGCATAACGGAAAAGTACCAGAAGGAGCTCCTTGAGATAAAGCAGCGGAAGAAGGAAATCATAGACGAGGCCACCCGGGAGGCCCAGGCCATAGTCGCCGGGGCAAACCGCCAGGTGGAGAATACCATCAAGACCATAAAGGAGGCCCAGGCCGAGAAGGAGATTACCAGGGAAGCCCGCAAGGAACTTCAGGACTTCGTCTCCGCCCTTACCTTGAGGAAGGAGCAGGAACAGAAGGCCAAGGACGACTATATCGAGAAGAAAATAAGGCAGATAGACGAGCGCAGGGAGAGGGAGCGCAGACGCAAGCTGCAGAGGGCGGACGAGAAGACCCGCCGGGAGATGGAGGAGCAGGCCGAGGCGCAGCGGAAACTGGAAGAGTTCCGGAACGCCCCGCTGAAGCCAGGGGAGAAAGTCCGCATAAAGGACACCGGTATGGTTGGGGAGATAGTCAAGGTATCTGCCAAGACTGTGATGGTGACCATAGGGAACATCAGTTCGAAACTTTCTCCGGACAGGGTGGAGAGGGTGACATCCAACGAATATCGTGAGGCCGTGAAGAACGTGGTGCCAAAAGTCTCGTCGGTGAGGATAGACTCCTCCATCACGGAACGGAAATTGAACTTCAGCCCCGAGCTCGACGTAAGGGGCGAGAGGCTGAACGATGCCATAGAGAAGGTGACCAGATATGTGGACGACGCCATCATGCTGAGCATACCGAGTGTCCGTATCATACACGGGAAAGGCACCGGAGTGCTCAGGGAGGAACTGCAGAAACTTCTCCGGACCATGCCGGGGATTGCAAGTGTGGCGGATGAGCATATCCAGTTCGGCGGCACAGGTGTAACTATAGTAACTTTTTATTGAGATGAGAAAATTCATACTGAATATCCTGCTTCTTGCAGGCATCGCCGGCCTGGGCGTACTTGCGGCCTGGCTGGTCAGGAGCTGCTGCAGCGGCAGGGCGGAGGGACTTTCCCCGGAGGACACGGTCAAGGCCTTCTATTCTTCGGTGATAGCAGGAGACTGGGACAAGGCAGAGGACCTGAGCGCCCCGACGGATGACATGAAGACATATTTCAGGACATGCCGGCAGTTCTGGAACGAGGCGCAGAAGTCCGATTCCCTGTCCCTGGCAGTGGCGTCGGAAATGCTTTCCTCGGCGGACATGTCCCTGGAAGGGGGAAGGCACGAAGGTAAGGACCTGTTCAGGACACTGTTCACCATAAGGACGGACGACGGTGCAAGCAAGACCAGGAAAGTGGAGCTGGTAAAGGAGGGGGGAATATGGCTTGTAAGCAGGATCGCCGCGTCAGAGTAGGCCGCAGGGGAGAGGAGATAGCCGCGAACTTCCTGTCGGGGCACGGGCATACGGTCCTGGCGAAAAACTGGAGGTCCGGGCACCTGGAAATAGACATCGTCACTATGGCTGCAGACGGAATACATTTTGTAGAGGTCAAGAGCCGGGTTTTCCCGATGGCGGCAGAGCCGGAGGCGAGTGTCGGATATGCCAAGCGGAAGAATATCTCCGCAGCCGCGGCAAGGTGGATAAGGGAAAGCGGGATGCAGGATGTGGAATACCGCTTCGACGTCGTCAGCGTCGTGTTCGACGGCGGGGAATACAGGGTGGATTATTTTCCTGAAGCATTCTACCCGGTGTCCGGAGGCGGCTTCCTGTAGCCGGTATCCGGGAAAGTGCAGGAAGTTGTTTCACGTTCACCGGAACGACATTATAAAAACGATAGCCGATATGAATCCTAATTTCTATTGCGTGATAATGGCCGGAGGGTCCGGGACCCGTTTCTGGCCGATGAGCCGGGTAGCCAGGCCGAAGCAGTTCCTGGAGGTCGCGTCCACCGGCAAGTCGTTCATACGTCACACATACGAACGGTTCGCAAGGATAATTCCCGAGGAGAATATCCTCGTTGTAACCACCGACAGGCTGGGGAACCTTGTCCGGGAGCATCTCCCGGAGCTGAAGGAGGAGAATCTCCTGCTCGAGCCGTACGGAAGGGATACTGCCCCGTGTATAGCTTACGCGACATATACCCTGCTGAAGAGAAATCCGGACGCGACTATGGTGGTCACCCCTGCCGACCATATAATCCTGGACAGTGACGTGTTCGAGGAGGAGGTGCTGGCGGCGATGGCGTATTCCTCCGGCAAGGATGTCCTGATGACTCTCGGCATGACGCCCACGCGTCCTGACCCGAACTACGGGTACATACAGGTGAGCGGCGGCCGGTGCCGGAGCGACGAGAGGAATGTGATGAAGGTGAAGACATTCACGGAGAAGCCGGACGTGGAGCTGGCGAAGGTCTTCATAGATTCCGGGGAATTCTTCTGGAATTCGGGTATCTTCGTGTGGAGCGCGGAAAGCATCAGGACGGAGATGGAGAGGTATCTTCCTGAAGTGACAAGGCTCTTCGCAGGCTGGCAGAACGCCATCGGGAGCCCGGTCGAGGATATCTTCATAGAGAAGGTCTATTCAGACTGCATAAAGATTTCCATAGATTACGGTGTCATGGAGAAGACCGCCAAGGCCTGGCTCTACCCGGCTCATTTCCGGTGGGCCGACGTGGGTACGTGGGAATCCCTCTATAATATCGTGCACGACAAGGATGACTTCGGCAATGTCTTCAACTCCAGGAATATCCTGTCCAAGGACAATATAGAGTCCCTGATTATATCCGAGGACACGGACAAGCTCATGGCCGTGACCGGACTTAAGGACTTTGTGGTGATAGACACCAGGGACGCCCTGCTGATATGCCCGAAAAGCGACAAGCGGGTCAAGGATTTCATTTCCGGTCTTGCCATGCCGGGGTACGAGAAGTTCAAATGATAAAGGTATATAATAATATGGAACTCGAGAAACAGATCCAGGCCGACATGGTGTCGGCCATGAAAGCCAAGGAAACCGTAAGGCTCGCGGCCCTCAGGGGCATCAAGGCCGCAATCCTCCTCGCCAGGACTTCCGAAGGCGGGAACGGGGATGTTACAGATGCCGAAATAGTGAAGATCATAGGCAAGCTGGTGAAGCAGCGCAAGGAGAGCGCGGAAATCTATACCGCGCAGAACCGTCCTGAACTCGCCGAAAACGAACTCGCCGAAGCTGCGGCCATGGAGGTCTATCTTCCCCGCCAGCTTTCCGAAGAGGAGACGGAGGCCGAACTGAAGAAGATAATCGCCGAGACAGGGGCGTCGAAGATGTCGGACATGGGCAAGGTCATGGGCGTTGCCACCAAGCGTCTTGCAGGGCAGGCCGACGGCAAGCTCATCTCGACCCTGGTGAAGAAGCTGCTCGCCTGACCCCTCCGCATCAATTTCCTGTCCGGGCATAGCCGCCGGGCGGGGCAGTCACATAAAAACTGGAACAGATATGAAGAGAATGATTTCTGCCGCGGCTATTGCAGCAGCGGCACTGTCGATGACGAGTACGCCGGACGCCGGTGCCTGTACGAACATCCTCGTCACCAAGGGTGCGAGCGTGGACGGGTCCTGCATGATATCCTACGCGGCCGACTCGCACACGCTTTTCGGGGAACTTTACTTCCATCCTGCCTCGACATGGCCGGAAGGGGCCATGCTCGACATATATGAATGGGACACCGGGAAGTATCTCGGACAGATTCCCCAGGCCCGCTACACATACCAGACGGTAGGCAACATGAACGAGCACCAGCTCGTCATAGGGGAGACCACATACGGTGGACGGGCGGAGCTCTACGACTCCACAGGCATAATGGACTACGGCTCCCTGATATATGTCGCCCTGCAGAGGGCCAGGACAGCCAGGGAGGCGATTGAGGTCATAGCCGACCTGGCCGGCACCTACGGCTACTGTTCCTCGGGGGAGTCCTTCTCCATAGCGGACAAGGACGAGGTCTGGGTAATGGACCTGATAGGGAAAGGCTACAAGGCCGGCAGGGACGGCAATGAGCGCAAGGGCATCGTCTGGGTGGCCCGCAGGGTGCCGGACGGGTATATCTGCGCACATGCGAACCAGTCCAGGATAAGCACCTTCCCTCTCGACGACCCGGAAAACTGCATGTATTCTCCGGATGTCATCTCCTTCGCCCGGGAGATGGGGTATTTTGACGGGAAGGATGAGGAATTCAGTTTCTGTGACGCATACAATCCTCTGAACTTCGGCGGCATGAGGGCCTGTGAGGCCCGGGCGTGGTCTGCTTTCAACATTCTCTGTGACGGGGTGTTCACATTCGAGGATGAGGACGGCAACATGGTCAGCCGTGATGCATACGACTATATTGACTATGCCATGGGATATGATGCAGGGAAACGTTTCCCTCTTTTCGTGAAACCGTCCCGCAAGCTGGGCATGAAGGATGTGGCTGATGCTATGCGTGACCATTTCGAAGGGACCCCGATGGACATGACAGCGGACATAGGTGCAGGAGGAAACGCCCTTCCGTACCGCTGGCGCCCGATGGAGTTCGAGTACGAAGGCGAGACTTATGTGAACGAGCGCGCCATCGCCACCCAGCAGACCGGCTTCTGGTTCGTTGGGCAGGCCCGCGGATGGCTGCCTGACGTGGTCGGGGGCCTCCTGTGGTTCGGCACCGACGATGCGGCTACGTCATACCTTACCCCTATATACACCAATGTCACCCGGGTGCCGGAATGCTTTGCAGTGGGCAACGGCAACATGATAACCTATTCACCGACGTCGGCTTTCTGGATATGCAACCGCGTGGCCAACGCCTGCTACCGGATGTACGATGTGATGGCTTCCTTTGTCAGGGCCAGGATAGACGACTTCGAGAATGCCCAGGTGGCGGCAATCCCCCTCATAGACAGCCAGGCCCTCGACCTGTACAAGAAGGCGGACGCCGCCCCGAGAAAGCAGATAAGGCGCAACGACGTGGTAGCCAGGACAGTTGACCCGTTCGTGGAGGTGAAGGATTTCCTTACTGACTATTCTGTAGGCACCGCACAGGACATTTTCAAGGAGTGGGTAGACCTGGAGACCCTGCTTCTCGTCAAGTTCATGGACGGGAACGTCAAGGCCCAGAACCCGGACGGCTCTTTCGTGACGAACGGCTATACGGACCACATCCCTGACGGCATCACCAATCCGGGCTATACCGAAAAGTGGAAAGAGTCTGTCGTCAAGGACCACGGCGAGGTGCTGAAGGTAAGGTAAGGCCAGGCATACGTTAGTTTAAATTGACTGTAAAAGAAAAAATATCGCTGTTTCCGCATTCCCCCGGCGTCTACCGCTATTATGACGCCGAGGGGAATGTCATTTATGTGGGCAAGGCCAAGGACCTGCACAAGAGGGTGGCCCAGTATTTCGTCTCGCCGGACAGGCTGACGCGCAAGACCGCAATAATGGTTTCCAAGATTGCGGATGCACAGTATTCCGTGGTGGATTCGGAGGCCGATGCCCTGCTCCTTGAGAACAATCTGATAAAGCAGTACAAGCCCCGCTACAACATCCTCCTGAAGGACTCCAAGACTTATCCGTGGATATGTGTCAGCGCGGACGAGTTCCCGAAGGTCTTCCTCACGAGGCGTTTCGTCAAGGACGGATCGCGCTATTTCGGTCCCTACAGTTCGGTCATGCACGCCAGGAACCTTCTCGAACTGTTCTCGGAGCTTTATCCCCTGCGGAGCTGCAACCTGAAGATTACCTCGGAGGCGGTGCTGAGGAAAAAATTCCGTCCCTGCCTGGACTTCCACATAGGGAGGTGCCGGGGATGCTGCGTCGGGGGGATTTCTGTCAGTGAGTACAACGGGAACATAGAGGAAATAGTCCGGCTCCTGAAAGGTGGCGGGCGGGAAATGATAAGGCATCTGAAGGAACAGATGGAGGAAGCATCCGCCAGGCTCGACTTCGAGGCAGCGGAGGAGTACAGGAAAAAGATGGTCTCCCTCGAGAAACATTACGGGAAGTCTTTGATAGTTAGCTCCGTGATAGGCAGCCTCGATGTCTTTTCCCTGGTTTTCGACACCAATGAGGCTTTCGGCAACTTCATGCGCCTGAAGGACGGGGCTGTCATCCAGTCCCTGAATCTCGGCTTCAAGATGAATATCGAGGAGGAGCAGTCTGCTGTCCTCGGGATGTTTATCGGGGAGATACAGTCCAAGTTCGGGGAGCTGTCCCGGGAAGTCCTCGTTCCGTTCAGGCCGGATGTGGAGATTGAGGGCGTGGATTTCCGGATTCCGTTCAAGGGGGACAAGCTCGCGCTTCTTGAATTGAGCTTGAAAAACGCGAAGGAGATGAGATTCAACGCCTTGAAGCAGCAGGAGCACACCGACCCGGATGAATTCAAGATGAAGGTCATGACAGAGCTGCGGGACGCCCTCGGGATGAAGGAGCTCCCGAGGCACATCGAATGTTTCGACAACTCGAATATCCAGGGTACCAACCCCGTGGCTTCCTGCGTGGTCTTCCGCGATGCTGTCCCTTCCAAGAAGGACTACAGGCATTTCAATATCAAGACGGTGGTGGGACCGGACGACTTCGCCTCGATGAAGGAGATAGTGAACCGAAGGTATTCGAGGATGCTCCGTGAGGCGCCGGACGACCTTCCGCAGCTGATAGTAATAGACGGCGGAAAGGGCCAGCTCGGAAGCGCATACGAGGCCCTGTATGAGTTGGGCATAGTTGACAGGCTGACAGTCGTCGGTCTTGCCAAGCGGTTTGAGGAGATTATCCGGGTTGGCGACCCGCATCCTCTCTTCCTTGACCGCAATTCACAGGCTCTGAAGGTGATGCAGCATATCCGCGACGAGGCGCACCGCTTCGGTATCACGCACCACCGCAACCTCCGGAGCAAGGCGCAGATCCAGTCCGCCCTGCGCGAGATAAAGGGGGTAGGGGAGAAGACGGAGCAGCGCCTGATAATGCATTACGGCAGCGTGGCGCGCATAGCCGCCGCCCCCGTAGACGACCTCGCCACACTTATAGGGCCTGACCTCGCCCGCAAAGTCCACGACCATCTCATGCGTTAGCCCAGGGCTTCTCATGTGGAAACATATCCTTCCTGCGGGGGTCCTTGCTGGAAGTGGGTGAGCCTGTTATGTCAATTAAATTTTGATGTAGATTCAACATCGAAGTGCAACAGTCAGTGGCCCGCGGGCCACTGACTGT
>JADIMQ010000043.1 GCA_017694655.1 Candidatus Cryptobacteroides merdigallinarum | reverse complement strand
GGAGTCGTGTAAGCCTTCTGGGTGATGCCGAGGTCTGGAGTACAGATGCTCATCACTACGGTGCCGTCCTCCAGCGACCTTTCCATAACTATGGTCTCGGCGTCGATAGAGGCGACCGGCAGGTAAGGCTTGGCCTCCTTTCCGGACGGAAGAGCCGAGAAAGCCCCGGCGGAAGACGCGCCGTCATACTCCTTGTAGCATATATAGGCCGTGATGCCGGTAATATGGTCATTGACTACATGGGCGCCGTTGTCCCTGCGGATGACCGTGTAAGGCAGTTTCTTCGAGAACTTCTTCACATCCTTTGCAGCAGGACGTATCAGCATCATATACTCGTAGGAAGCATCCTGTGGAGAGACGCCATGGTCGATATAGGCTGTCAGGAAATCCCCTGTGCCTGTCTTTTTCTTTGTATCCGAAGGCGATGTCTGGGTCTGCTTCACAACCGTAAGGCCCGTTGCGTCAGGTATGATGAAGGAATTGCCGGAAAGATCGTTGAGTACCGCCTGGCCGCTGCCGGCAAAACGGTAGGTGGATGGGAACGGGAAGTCCCCGAAATAGTCGTCATTTATATCCACTATCATGCCCTCCTTTTCGTCGATGCGCTGCTGGAAGAGGGTCGTTTCGGTCGGATAACCGTAGTTGGTGGTGTTGGAGATGCCGCTCCCGACGTAGACTATTCTGTTGTCAAAGCAGAAGACACTCTTTGTGGCAGTGGCTCCGGCACAGAAATTCTTGCGGTCCTTCTCGACATAGGTGAAGGCCAGGACACCGTTCCGTCCTTCCAGGGATGACACGCCCGGGAAGCGGGAGTCATTCCGCTCCATGAGAGTCCCCGGGAGAGGGCTTTCCAGCATGTCGAAAGGAAGGTGGACAGAAGTCGCCCCCGGGACGCGGTTCCAGTCCCATCCCTCCTGGGAAAAGCCGCTTGCCTTGGCTGATACAGGGTTGCCGGAACCGATGAACTGGGCAGTTCCGTAGCTTTGGTAGCGGCCGTAACGGTTGTCCGCAGTATAGATTTCCGACCCCCACACATCCGAGTTAAAGGCCTTGAGGGAGAGCATCCAGTTGTCCCTGCGATGGATGCCGAGGGCGGCATAGTTGAGTACAAAGAAGCCCTCCGGTGCAGCGGATGCCGATATCCCGGCCTTCTTGAGGGCCGAGACAGACTCCGGATCAGCACCTCCGAGATAAAGATACGCCCCTCCTAACTCCGGATCTGCGGAAAGGCCCGAACCGGTAAGATCCCCGAGAAGGGCAAGGGATGCGAAAGCCTCTATGTCCGCTTTCGGGATAAAGCCGTTGAACGGATGGCGGCCGCTGATGCCCACACCCCAGTCAGTGAGGTTGCAATAGTCCCTCATCGTAAGAAGGGCATGCTTGAATACGCGTCTCGCATCCTCCGTGATGACAAGACCGGTGCCGGCAGTATAGCGGCAGAACTCCCCTACCGCGGCGAATGCCCCGACTGAATATGCCGGATAATGTCCTCCGTGATGGAACGACGTCCCGTCGACCTTCAGTCCGCCGAGAGTCCCTGGAGAATACGCAAGCGAGCCGGAGAGCCAGCGGGAAAGTGCCGACATCTTGGCATATCTCGTGGCCGGGTCAGGATTCATCATCGCCGAAATGACCTTCGTCTCCAGCAGGGTGTGCCAGCTGTCGAGAATCTCGTCCCTTCCATATACGAAAGGCAGGCGCGTCTCCTGAAGGCCGCTCCAGTACTCCAGGACTTTCAGGTATTCATCTGTCTTTCCGGCTGCGGCAATCTCGTCGCGGAGCATCCATATACCCCTGTACAGCTCCCTGACCTGGTATCCGTAGTGGTGGTTCGTCCCCTGACCGCTTCCGTAGGCGAAGCCCTGGTCTATGGCATGGTCCATTGCGACGAACACCTTGTCGAGATTGGCCTTGTTCCCGGTATAGACATAGTCCTGGGCATAGTAGTTTACAAGCTGCCCTATGAAGCGGATGCGCATCTCCCCGCGGGAATTGTTGAACTCGTCGTCACTCAAAAGAGGGGCTCCGGTCACCGACCCGTCCGGAAGCCTCTGGAGATGATACTTCACATACATGTCGTCCGCCCTCTTGAGCAGGGTGCCCTTCACGTAGTTCTCGCTGGAGTTTCCGGCACGTATCACCTTGTCCATCCTTTCCTCCACGGCCTCAAGCATAGCCTCCTGCTCCGGAGTTATCGGGGAGACCTCCAGCTGGGGATACTGCTCCCATTCCCAGAGGCGGCACCAGTGCCACATGTTCCTTGCGAGATTGTAGTTGTTCTCCGGAATCTGCATGTCCGGAGTGATCTGGTCGTGTAGTTTTTTTGTCGAGAAGGTCACCCTGTCGACATAAATCGTCCCCTGAGGCACGGAAGCCGGCGGGGTAACGGTCATCCTGGCCACGTTCACTGCCCTTTCAGCCACCTTCCTGTCCCCGTAGTGGCCGTAAGGACAAGGCATGTCGACATATTTTATCCAGGCCGTCCGCCACCCGGCGAAGTCCATGTTGAAGTCGAAATGGCATATTTCCTCGTCGCTCCAGTTCCAGAACGTGAAGCGCAGCGGCTGGTCCATAGGGGCGGTATTGTATATCCATATCATGACACCGGCTCCGTTCACCTTCATGGATGCCTCGATATCCGTACAGTTCGAGAAAGTCAGGGCTGCCTGGCCTTTCCATGAGAACTTGAGGGAAGATTTCCCGTCCTTGAACTTTTCCGTGGAGGAGACTACCTCCCCGTTACCGGCGACACGCACGAACCCGGGCACACCTGACTCGAAATCATATTGCGAGTTTATTGCAGCTCCGGCATAAAAAAGTGACAGGACTGTAAAGATTGAAGATAAAAAAACACGTTTCATCCGGTTATTAATTATAGTACGTCCATTAAATATGCATGTCCCGCAAAAATACAATATAAATTCCGAACGGCAACATGGAAATTGCACAAAATTGAAAGTTTTTTAGACAAATTCAAAATTTGAAATTTTTGTTTGTGAAACGGAACTTTTTGACTAACTTCGCAAAAGTCATTGCATAACGACACCTTAAACTAATAATGTATAAAAAATGAGATTGAAATTTCTTTCCATGCTTGCGCTGGCGGTGATAGCCGTCCGGTGCGCTCCCGAGACCGACATCATCAAAGATAACGTGGAGAATGCGGAAGTCCAGCTGAAGTCACTTGCCGAAGCATCTGAAGCAGGGGATACCATAAGGATACCTTCCACATTCAAGGACGGGGAGATAGTGTATGTGCCTACGGACGACTGGGTGAGCGGGTTCTTCGCCGGGAGCCTCTGGTACATGTACGAGCTTACCGGGGACGAGTACTGGGCCACCCACGCAAGGAAGCACACTGAAATACTGGATTCCATCCAGTTCCTCACATGGCACCACGACATAGGCTTCATGATATATGACAGCTACGGGAACGGATTAAGGCTCAAGAACATAGACGGATACAAGGACGTCATAGTAAATGCCGCCAAGTCCCTCTCGACCAGGTTCAGGCCGGGAGCGGGGGTCATCCAGTCCTGGGACGCCGACAAGGGATGGCAGGGTGAAAGGGGCTGGAAATGCCCGGTCATCATAGACAACATGATGAACCTCGAGCTGCTCTTCAAGGCTTCCGAGTTCTCCGGAGACCCTACCTTCGCTGAAATAGCCGTGAGCCATGCGGACAAGACAATGGAGAACCACTACCGTCCGGACTACAGCACCTACCACGTGGTGGACTACGACCCGGAGACAGGGGCAGTGAGGGGCAGATACACGGCCCAGGGCTATTCTGACGACTCCGCATGGGCCAGGGGACAGGCATGGTCGCTGTACGGCTACACCATGATGTACCGGTTCACTTCCGACAAGAAATATCTTGAACGCGCAGAGAAGGTGGAGGAATACCTGTTCAACAACCCTAACATGCCGGAAGACCTCGTACCTTACTGGGATTTCGACTGTCCTGACATTCCGGACACATACAGGGATGCATCTTCGGCAGCAGTCATAGCGTCCGCCCTCTACGAGCTCAGCTACCATACAGGCAAACAGCTCTACAAGGAAAAGGCGGACAAGATAGTGGAATCCCTCTCTACACCTGCATACAGGGCAGCCCAGGGGACAAACGGTGGATTCATCCTCATGCACTCCGTCGGCAGCATCCCGCACGGGAGCAGCATAGACGTCCCTCTCAACTATGCCGACTACTATTTCCTTGAAGCCCTGGTACGCAAAGGCAACATGGAGAAAGGTCTGGCACCTGTAACAAAATGACATGCTTAAAGCCAGTTCCATATTATTCGTGATTTTGGCACTTGCCCCGGCGGCAAGTGCCAAAATTGTCGATTTCCAGACCCCGGGCCACGAGATAATGTCCTTCGAGGACGGTACCGGGACGGCGGTTGCCGGCAAGGCATCCTCAATCTCGGTCTCGGACGAGCACAGCAAGCTCGGGGAGCACTCCCTCCGGTGGGAATGGAAAAAGCGCGGGGCGGAACTTTCATTCCCGGGGGCTGTCCCCTACCTCCCGGAAAACCCGAACCCGGCCGAAACATCCGTATCCTCCTTCATTTTCTGGGTATATTCCGCAGAAAAGCTACCGGGGGAACTGAAATTCACATTCTACAAAGGTGAAAAAGAATGCTGCAGCTTCAGCTACCGGCTCGGCTTCACCGGATGGAGAGGCGCCTGGGTCGCATTTGACAGGGATATGGAAGGGACTCCCGAGACAGGGATGGACAGGGTGACGGTCCAGGCTCCCGGGGAATGCCGCAGGGGCGTCCTGTTCTTCGACGGGGTCATCACATCGGCATTCGAGGATATCCGGCACCATACGCCTGACTGGCAGGCTCCTTTCATAAACAAGGACACGCAGTCGCACTGGCTGGTACTGAACAACAGCTGGAACACAAGTCTCGACATCACCCCCGCGGAGGCTGCAAGCGAGGACGAAATCGCCGACATGGAACTGATAAACAGCCGGTTCATCGAACTTGTGACCCCCGAGAAGAAGCCGTGGAGCATCGGCAGGCTCAGGGAGATGTACAGCAGCTACGGAATTTCGGAAAACGCCGACGGGACCATAAAAGGCAAACCGGTATTCTTCACAAGATACGGCGAGACCTACATCAACCTCGGTATAAAGGACGCCTCCGCACAGTTTGGCCGGAACGGCCAGCTCCTGAAGCAGGCAAACGACAATCTCCTGCAGCTGGCAGCGGCCTGGAAAGCCGAGGAAGACCCCGGGACAAAGGCCGAGATAGAGGCCATGTACACCGGTCTCACGCGGCACCTGCTGGACCAGGGCTTCGAGGCCGGGAGCGGGCTCGGCACCGTCCACCATCTCGGATACAGCATGAGGAATTTCTACACTGCCCCTGTGATAATGAAGGAGGTCCTGAAAAAAGCCGGGCTCCGGGACAGGGTGCAGGCAGCGATGGAGTGGTTCTCCGGTGTCGGCGAGGTTAAGGCAGCCCCGGTGGAGCCAGGGATGGACATAGATGCCTTCAACACCTCCCTGATGGGCCGTGTGGCCTCCCTGCTCATGCTCGAGGACACTCCTTACAAGGCGGCATACATGAAGGCCCTCTCGAGATGGGTGGACAACGGCTTCAGATATGCGGACGGGACCAGGCCGTGCTTCAAGACGGACGGGAGTGTCGTCCACCACAGGAAAGCATACCCGGCATACGCCACGGGAGGTTTCGACGGGGCCGTGAAAGCGGTCTGGATGCTCGCCGGAACCGGGTTCGCCATATCGGAGGAGAGCCACGGCATACTGAAGCAGGCCCTGCTCGAGATGCGGTTCTACTGCAACCGCGAATCCTTTCCGCTTGCCATGTCCGGGCGTCATCCGGACGGTAAAGGGGCCCTCATACCGTCCCAGTACGCCCTTCTCGCGGACGCAGGGTCTCCGGACCGGTCCGAAGCCATAGACAGGGAACTGGCCTCCGCATACATGAGGCTCGACGGGAGCGGACGCTACGGGAAGAAATTCACCGGAGCCGGGATATCGGCGGAGCCCGCGCCGGAAGGCTGCCATGTCTACGGGTACAACTGCTCCATGTCCCACAGGCGCGGAGAATGGCTCGTGACCTTCGCCGGCCACAGCAGATACCTTTGGTCGTCGGAAATATATGTCGGGGCAAACCTCTACGGACGCTACCTCACCCACGGCAGCATGCAGATAATGGCCGACCCGCAGGACCATGTGAGCGCCTCCGGGTCAGGCTTCAGCCAGGAAGGCTGGGACTGGTGCCACATACCTGGCACCACGGCGGCGGAAATCCCGATGGAGGAGATGCGCGCCAATGTGCTCAACGTGGACGAGTTCTCGGGCTACGAGGAGATGCTCCTGTCCGACGAATGGTTTGCCGGCGGAGTGAGCCATAAAGGGATGGACGGCGTCTTCGCCATGAAGCTCCATGAGCACGACAAGTACAACGGGACCCTGCGTGGCCTGAAGTCGTTCTTTGCCTTCGGGGACAGGATAGTCGCCCTTGGTTCCGGGCTTGAAAACAGGCTCGGGGGTTCAGGCCTGCACACTACCCTGTTCCAGAACTCCATGCCCGGCAGCAAGAGCCAGACTCCGGTATACACCTCCGGAGACAGCCTCACGGTGGTAAGGGACAGGTTCGGCAACGCATTCTTCGTGAAGGGAGACAATGTCGTGTACACATCCGGCATCCAGCACTCCTTCCACGAGGAGACGGCGGACCCTACCGAAGGAAGGTTCGAGAAGGCATACATCGACCACGGGAGCATTGTGGACGGGGGAAGCTATGAGTACATGGCCGTAGTCCATGCCTCTCCGGAAAAATGCGAGGAATATGCCGCCGCCCTGCCTTACACCGTAGTGAGATGCGACAGCATGGCCCATATCGTGGCGGACAGGGTGAGCGGTGAAAAGGGGTTCGCGGTATTCGGCGGGCTGGACCCGGAAGACGACGCGATAATAGAGCAGTCCACCCCGTCCCTTATAATGTACAGCCTCGGAGACGGTGAGCTTACATTGAGTGTCTGCAATCCTGACCTCGCCCTCTACAGCGGACCGAGCGACGAGGTCTTCGGCGAGGACGGGAAAAGGAAGGAGCGCAGCGTCTACGGACGCACATGGGTGGACTCGCCATGCGGCCCGTCCGAAGTAAGGCTCACCCTAAAGGGGGACTGGAGCATAACAGACCCGGGAGACTCCAGCGTCACTTCAGTCAAGGATGGGGAAAACACCGTCCTGGTCTTCACCACCCGGGAAGCGAGGACAGAAGAAATAACATTGAAAATGAATGGACAATGACAGAACTGAAAAAATATCTCATACCGGTTTCCGGCCTGGTCATGTCGGCCTGCGGGAACAATGTCCAGGAAAAGCCGAACATAATCTACGTCTTTCCGGACCAGTTCCGCAACCAGTCCCTGGCATTCTGGAATGAAGAGGAATATTCCGGGCATGTACGGTGGAAGGCGGACCCGGTGCATACGCCGAACCTCGACAGGTTCGCGGACGAGGCCCTGGTACTTTCAAGGGCCACGAGCACATGCCCCCTCAGCAGCCCTTACCGCGGCATGTTCCTGAGCGGGATGTATCCTGAAAGAAGCGGGGTTACACTGAACTGCATGGCCCTGAGGCCGGAAAGTACCCTCAACCCCAATGCCGTATGCATCTCGGACGTATTCGCGGCCAACGGCTACAGCTGCGGATACATAGGCAAGCTGCACGCCGAGACCCCGATGAAGAACGACCCGGCCAACCCCGGGCACTATGTAAGCGACAGGAACCCGGAATGGGACGCCCACACCCCGCCTGAAAGGAGGCACGGGTTCTCCTACTGGTACTCCTACGGCACGTTCGACGTCCACAAGGACCCGCACTACTGGGATACGGAAGGGGTAAGGCACGACCCCGGGGAGTATTCCGTGAAGCACGAGACCGACAAGGCCATAGAATTCCTCCGCAACGAGCACGGGGAGAGGAAGGAAGGGGCCCCGTTCTTCCTTGCCGTGGCATACAACCCGCCGCACAGCCCGTACGAAAGCCTTGAAGACTGCATGGAGGAAGACTACAACCTGTACAGGGACATGGGTTACAAAGAGCTTTACGTCCGGCCGAACGCCGACACCACCATGGCCAAGGCCCCGTCCGCGAGATATTATTTCGCGAATGTGACCGGGGTGGACAGGGAATTCGGGAGACTCCTCGACGAGCTCCGGAGGCTGGGGCTGGACAGGAACACCATAGTCGTGTTCACGTCCGACCACGGGGAGACGATGTGCAGCCATGGTACCCCTGACCCGAAGAACTCCATATATACCGAATCCTTCAATGTACCTTTCCTTGTAAGGTATCCGGACAGGATCAGGCACCGCGTCGACTCCACGATGCTCGGCACAACCGACATAATGCCTACCATGCTCGCCCTCGCAGGTCTCGGCGACAAGATACCGGAGACGGCGGAAGGCAGGAACCTCGCCCCTCTCTTCCTCGAGGACGGACAGGAATGCGAGATACCGGAAGCCGCCCTCTACATCAGGAATGTCGACGGGAAGAAGGACGGGAACGGCATAGTTCACGGGATATTCCCGGAAGCCAGAGGAGTGAAGACGGACAGGTACACCATGGAGATTGCCATAACAAGGGACTGGAAGATAAGGAGGGTGCTCATCTTCGACGACTGGAACGACCCTTACCAGATGACGAACATCCCATACAGGGAAAACCCGGGGCTTTTCGCAAGCCTCTGCTCCACCCTCGCGGAAAAGCTGGAGGAAGCGGACGACATCTGGCACAGGGAGAACGTCATGGACAGGATAGGAATAACTCCCGGACAGCCTGGGACACGGAATTGACACTATAGAATACAACTGTAACAACAAGAACCATGATTCATAAATTTTATCTGGAAACAGCCTGCCTTGCGGCCCTTGCCGCAGGAGCGGTTTCCTGCGTGGATACCGGTGACCTCGAATCCAGGATAGACGGGCTCGAGGACAGGGTGGAAACGCTCGAGGAAACCGTAAGGCAGGTCAATGAAAATGCCATAACCGCACATACCCTGTTCACCGGAGGTATGATAATAATGGATGTGAAGGCCTACAGCAAGACCGGGGACACCGGCGGCGAAGAAGAAGCCCTGATATACCAGATAGACTTCAGCGACGGGAGCTCCTTCAACATCTACATAGCTGAAGACGGCGGAGGCATAACCCCGATGATAGGCGTCGACGGAAACGGGAACTGGATATACTCCATAGACGGAGGGACAGAGTGGTCCACCGTGGAAGGTGCATCCTCCGCGACTCCGCAGGTGAGGGTAAACTCCGGCGGTGTCTGGGAAATAAGCACCGACAACGGAACCACGTGGGATGAAATCACCGATGCCGACGGCAACAAGGTGGCGGCCAACACCACTGTTTTCTCCGACTCTTTCTTCACGAAAGTTGAAGAAGATGAAGACGGCAACCTCGTACTCGGGCTTGCGACGGGACAGGAAATCACGATACCTGTCTACCAGGAACTGCAGATGACCGTGGATGAGAACTATACCGAAGGGATGAATATCCTGACAGGACAGACCCTGACATTCAATGTGGAATTTTCGGAAGATGTGGCTGAAGCCATAGTGCGTACCTGTCCAGAAGGCTGGCGTGTACAGATTACCGAAGAAGGTAAGTTCATGGTGACCGGACCTGCATCAGGAACGCAGGAAGGCGACTACACCGTCGAGATATGGCTGCAGTCCGCCGAACCTGAAAAGTATATAAGGAAACACAAGTTCAGCTTCCATTATGTCCCTGGCACCTCCCTGTATCCGGACGGCACGCAGGCATGGCAGGAATTCATGGCCGAGGACCCGGACAATGTCCTGCTGGACTTCTCCTATGCCGGATACAACCACGGGGAGACAGCCCCGCCGGAGGTGACTGTGACAGAAAACAACGGGACGTACACCGCAAGCAACGGATACACAGTGTACTGCATCACGGACTACGGAGCCGTTCCGGATGACGGCAAATCCGACAGGGAGGCATTCATCGCAATGCTCACCGATGCCCTCGGAAGTCCGGTGCCGGACACCCCGGAAGACCAGATGCTGTTCCCACACAGCAACGCCGCGAGAAACATGGTATTCTATTTCCCTGAAGGCAACTTTATTCTCCACACTTCGGCAGATGACACGGAGAATGGGAAAAGTGTCTCTGTCATTATCAGGGGAAGCAATATCATCCTGAAAGGGGCCGGACGCGACAAGACCACCCTCACGATGGCTGACCCGAACCAGCCTTCCCAGGGAGAGAACGTGAAGTACTCCTCCCCGGACATGATACAGCTGAAGCATAATACGGGCATCCAGACTAATAATGTGCTCGCCACCGTTACCGGCGACTCCCCGAAGGGTGCTTTCGACGTAACTGTAGGCGGGACTGGCAGCCTGAAGGCCGGTGACTGGGTGTGCCTCTACATGAAGAATACGGACAAGGCCGTTGTGGCCGAGGAACTGTCGCCTTATTCGGCAGAAAGCGGATGGGTGATAGCAGGTTCCGAGGGCGTAACTGTCAAGGATCTGCACCAGGTACGCTCGGTGTCGGGAAATACGGTGACATTCTACGAGCCGGTAATGCACGAAGTCAAGGCAGCCTACGGATGGACCATAGTCAGGTATCAGCACTATGAAAACGTCGGTGTAGAGGACATGACTTTCGCAGGGAATGCCAAGGAGGATTTTGATCACCATGAGACCTGGCAGGATGACGGGGCATACAAGCCGATAAGCATTACAAGGGTAACCGACTCGTGGATGCGCAGAGTCCGCTTCACCAGCGTGAGCGAGGCCTCGTCCATCATTGAATCGGCCAATGTATCTGTCTACGATGTTGAAATCAACGGGCAGAGAGGACATGCCGCCATAAGGTCCCAGGGCTCTTCGAGAGTGTTCATTGGGGCTGTGACCGACGTTGCCCACGGCAGGAGGATGGATGTTATGGGACACAATATAGAAGGGACTGACAACAATGAAGTTACAGGACAGTACCATGCCGTGGGAGTGTCGAAAGAAAGCATGGGCGCAGTGCTCTGGAGAAACACATGGGGTACCGACGGATGTTTCGAAGCACATGCATCCCAACCGCGCGCTACCCTGATAGACTGCTGTTCCGGAAGTTTCAGAAGATGGAGACAGGGAGGAGATGCCAACCAGATGCCGAATCATCTTGCAGACCTCACTATATGGAACTTCAACAACACCACCCCATTCACAGAACTCTCCGAATGGAAATGGTGGGACACCGGCTCGCAGTGGTGGAAATTCATGCCTCCTGTAATTGTAGGGTTCAGCGGGGAAGCCGTCACTTTCGACGAAACCCAGATGAAGCGCCTGGAGGGCAACGGAACGTCCGTCACCCCGGAATCCCTGTACGAGGCCCAGCTCGAACGCAGGCTCGGATATGTCCCGGCATGGCTGATGGCATTGAAATAGGCACTGCCGGAATTATGGAACTGGATATTTATGGATAAATCAAAAGAATAACATACAATGAAAAGTAAAATAACACATCTCACCAGATACGCCGCTGCGGCACTCTGCTGTGTAAGCGTATTCGCCTGCAATGACCTGAAGGAGCTTGAGGACAGGGTGGACAGCCTTGAAAACAGGGTGACTGCCCTTGAGACGCAGATTCCTGCATTGAATGAGAACCTGGAGGCTATTTCAGAATTGATGGACGGGGCAAAATTCATCACAGGCATCACAGCCGTTGACGGCTCCGAGAATGAATACACAATAACCATGTCCGACGGAGAGTCCTATACCATAGTCCAGGGTCAAATAGGAAATACACCCCAGATTGCCGTAGAAGATGGATACTGGGTCGTGGACTACGAAGGGGACGGGACGTTCGTCCCTATTACCGAGGTAGGTGCTGAAGACGGGCTCACCATAGCCGCAGTCCCTCAATTCAAGGTGAGTGCAGAGGGCAACTGGCAGATCAGCACTGATGGAGGAAAGAACTGGGTGGATGTCCTCGACACCGGAGGACAGAAGGTGCCGGCCCTTGCGGAAGGTTCCGACTTCTTCAAGGACATTGCGTACGACGAGGAGACGGGGGAACTCACTTTCACACTTTCCGACGGACAGACCTACACATTCACAGTATCTTCCGACTTCGTATGCCAGATCCTCGACAGCGATGGCAACCAGCTGACGGGGACAGTGACGTTCACCGCAGGCATATCCAAGGAGTTCAACGTCAGGATGAGAGGGGTTTCCGACGTCTACATACAGAAGCCTGACGGATGGAAGGCCACCCTTGAGGATATTGATGCTTCCGGCACAGAGGAGGTAACTGCCGTACTTACAGTCACACCTCCTGCCTCAGTAGCGGATGCAGGCACACTCCAGACAAAGGTAAGCGCAGATTCCGACTCCGACCTCGTGCTCCATGCCACCGCAGCTGCGAGCGACCGCTCGATTTTCGCGAAGATGACGGTGGAGGTCGAAGCCGCCACAAATGTGCCTCAAGCAGCCATAACTGCAGGAGAGGTTACGGAGAGGAATGTTTCATTCACCGTGACCCCGAACTCCAATGTGACGTCCTGGAAATACATGCTCCTGCCGGCTTCAGAAGAGGCCCCGGCGGATGCAGCGGCCTTCGACACGAGGGCTACCACTGTCGAGGGCAGTGAAGAAAAGGTCCTGACTCTCGACAAGGATGCCGATGGCACCGCCCTTGTGGCCGGTACGGAATATACCCTCTATGTCCTTGCCATAAATACCGTCGGGGAGGTTGATGTCACATCCATTTCCTCTGCAAGCGCGACTCCGATGTATGACACGTACTATGCAGCTTATGAGGCCGGTATGGACATTACAATTGCAGGAAAAACTTATTCAGAAACAGTATTCGGAGCAGGACAGCTTATATCTGCAACTTCAGAAGACATTGACCTGTCCACTTATATTTCCGGAAAAGACAACGCGATCCTGTTCCTGGAACAAAGCGGTGAACACAAGTTTTACATTAACGCCAATACAGCAATTTCAGGTAATATTGCTCTTATCAGCAACGTTTCCGAAAATCCTGCCACGTTCAACCAAGACGGCAAATACATAGCCATCAGGTCAGGGAGTCTGGCATTCAAAGATATTGTCATTGAACGCGGAACGTCCGCTACTTATTTAACAAACAACAATAGTGCTACAGCGACTGCCGATGCCATACTCTTCGACGGATGCCAATTCAAAGAAATGAAGAACCCGATATTCGCCATCAGCGGCAACAGTACGTCAATGGCAATCAAGAATATAGGAATTGTCAATTCCAGCATTGAATTGACAGGAACTTCCAACATTCAGTTCTTTAATTTGGGTGCTTGTACCGCATTGAACACCGTTGAAAAAATCACATTTGAAAACAATATAGTATATTCTTCATCTGGAAATGCATCTAATCAGACTCCTTGCCAAATATTCAGCTACAACAACAATACTGCACAAAGCGATGGCAACACAACAATTTCAGTATGCAACAATACATTTTATAACGTTCCAGGGCAGAACGGCTATATCAGGTTCTACCATGTGAATGAAATGAAAATGCAAAACAATATCTTCTACTCTACTCAAACAAGTGGATCACAAGCCTCATACTGTTTTGCATCATTTTCGGAAAGCCAGTCTGCAGATGCAGTAGTCGTAAGTGAAAATATTGCATACGGACTGCCTGGAAACTGGACTATTGCAATAAACAGCTCATCTAATATGTCAACCGTTATACCGAATCCAAATAATATCGCCAAAAGTGATACGGATCCACTGGCTGTAAAAGATACAGAATCAGGAACCTTCACTCAAGCATCCGGATTTGAGAACTATGGAGCCCAGCGCTGACTCCGCCTGAAAAGATTACTATAAACAAGAGAGGATGGACAAAATGCCGAAAGGCAATAGAGGCCATCCTCTTTTTATTGGGAAATGTCGAAAGGCCAGAGAAAATTCCACAAAGCGGGACCGGGAACGGATTGCAAGAAACTTTTTTAGTATCTTTGCAAACTGTGGTCAAAAACACATTGTAAACAAAGACAAAGAAACAAGACGATGAAGAATTTTGTTGAGGAACT
Organism: Candidatus Cryptobacteroides merdigallinarum; assembly: GCA_017694655.1. Taxonomy (GTDB): domain Bacteria; phylum Bacteroidota; class Bacteroidia; order Bacteroidales; family UBA932; genus Cryptobacteroides; species Cryptobacteroides merdigallinarum. The sequence goes on along the minus strand of JADIMQ010000043.1, from coordinate 12,591 downwards.
CAAGTGGAGAGGCATGATCCAGGACATTATGCCTGGAACTGAAGAGAAACTTATGGAAGGACCTACGGCAGCCTATGTCGGGATTGACCCTACAGCAGATTCACTGCACATAGGACATCTTGTCAGCGTCATGATACTCAAGCATTTCCAGAACTGCGGGCACAAGCCGTTCGCACTGGTAGGCGGAGCTACGGGAATGATCGGGGATCCGTCGATGAAGTCCCAGGAAAGAAACCTCCTCGACGAGGAGACCCTCGCCCACAATGTCGCCTGCATCAAGGCCCAGCTCTCCAGGTTCCTGGATTTCGACTCGGATGCACCGAACAGGGCCGAACTCGTGAACAACTACGATTGGATGAAGAACTACTCCTTCCTCGACTTCTCGAGGGACATCGGCAAGCACATCACGGTCAACTACATGATGGCAAAGGATTCCGTCAAGAAACGTCTTTCCTCGGAATCCCGTGAAGGGATGTCGTTCACCGAATTCACATACCAGCTGCTCCAGGGCTACGACTTCCTGTATCTCTACGAACACAAGGGGTGCACCCTGCAGATGGGTGGCAGCGACCAGTGGGGCAACATCACCACCGGTACGGAACTTATCCGCCGCAAGCTCGGGAAAGAGGCTTACGCCCTCACCTGTCCTCTCATAAAGAAAGCCGACGGAGGGAAGTTCGGCAAGACCGAGAAAGGCAATATCTGGCTCGATCCGGAGAGGACCTCACCGTACCAGTTCTACCAGTTCTGGCTGAACGTATCGGACGAGGATGCAGCAAAATACATAAAGATATTCACGATGCTTTCCAGGGAAGAGATAGATGCGGCGGTGGCAGAGCATGCCCAGGCCCCGCACCTGAGGTCCCTCCAGAAGCTCCTCGCGAAGGAAATTACAGTGATGGTGCACGGGCAGGAGGAATATGAAAAGGCTGTCTCGGCATCAGGGATGCTGTTCGGGAACGCTACTTCCGAAGCCCTGAAGGGCCTGGACGAAAAGACATTCCTCCAGGTATTCGAGGGGGTGACAACCTTCGAGGTCCCTGCGGACAAGTTCCCGCTCAACGTGATAGACCTGCTGGCCGTCGAGACACAGGTGTTCCCGTCCAAGGGGGAATGCCGCAAGATGATACAGGCCGGGGGTGTCAGCATAAACAAGGACAAGGTTTCCGACATCGCGGCCGAGATACAGGCCGGACAGGCAATCAGCGGGAAATACATCCTTGCACAGCGCGGAAAGAAGAACTACTATATCATCAGGATAAGATAATGGAAAGTACCAGACAGCAGAAGGTGGCGAAAGAGCTGCAGCGCAATTTCGCCGAAATAATCCGGAGCAAGGGGATGTCCGCGTTCGACGGTGCACTGGTGACTGTAAGCGGGGTGCGTGTCAGCCCCGACCTGGCCGTCGCGTACATATACGTCAGCATTTTCCCGTCAGAGAAAGCCGGCAAGGTGATGGGGATACTGAAAGAGAATACCAAGGCCCTCAGGGGCGAGCTCGGGAACAGGACAGGCAAGCAGCTCAGGATAATCCCTGAAATCAGTTTCTTCCTCGACAGTTCTCTCGACTACGTGGAGCACATCGAAGAACTGCTGAAAAAATGACGCGATGAACCTGCCGCTCTTCTTTGCCGGGAGATACCTGTTTGCAAAGAAATCCCACAATGTAATAAACATAATCTCCGCAATAAGTGCCGCCGGCATGGCCATAGGTACGGCGGCACTCATCATCATCCTCTCCATATACAACGGGTTCGACTCCCTGGTGAAAGAAATGCTCGGGGACTTTGACCCGGATATCCTCATAACCCCGGCGGAGGGCAAGGTATTCGTTCCCGAAGGCGAAGTCTACGACTGGCTCTACGGGCATGAGGACGTCAAGAACATAAGCTGCACGCTGACGGAAAACATCTTCATCAGCTACGAGGGCAGGCAAAGCATGGTGACGGCAAAGGGCGTGGACTGGGTATATGAAGAAGAGTCCCCCGTCAGGAACCATATCCGCAGCGGGGAATTCGCCCTGCACCGGGGGGATGTCCCGCTCTGTGTGGCGGGCAGCAGCCTGGCGTACAGGCTCGGGATAAACCCGCGCTTCCTCTCCCCTGTCGAGATGTATTTCCCGTCAAGGACCAGGAGCCTGTCAGTTTCCAGCCCCATGTCGTCGGTGGAGTCTGTAAATGTCTGGCCGTCCGGAATTTTCGCGATAAACAGCGACATCGACGACAAATACATCATAGTCCCGATAGAGACAATGAAGGAACTTCTGGAATACGGGGACGAGGTGTCTGGAGTCGAGATACGGCTGAAGGACGGCTGCGGCAGCAAGGAGGTTGCATCCCTGGCGAAAGAGCTCTCCCAGAGGCTCGGGGACGGTTTCATGGTGAACGACAGGTTCGGGCAGAACAAGTCCCTGTACAAGATGATGAGGTACGAGAAGCTTTCGATATTCGCCATTCTCATCTTCATTGTCATAATAATAGCTTTCAACATCTTCGGGTCCCTTACCATGCTGATAATCGAAAAAAGGGGGGATATCCAGACCCTCAAGAGCATGGGGGCCGGTGATGCCCTGATAAGGAAGATATTCATTCTCGAGGGATGGATGATATCCCTGCTCGGGCTTGCGGCCGGGCTCGTGCTCGGCATAGGGTTCTCCCTTCTCCAGCAGAGGTTCGGCTTCATAAAGATGCCGGGGAACTTCATTGTCGAGGCGTATCCGGTGATCCTTTCGGCAAAGGACGTGGCAGTCACCGCCGTAAGCGTCGCCGCCGTGGGCCTGTTCATCGCCTGCCTTCCCGTCCTCGGCCACTACGGGAAAGTCCGTCTCAAGGAGGAGGACTCCCGCCTGAATCCGGAATGACGGGGATGCGGAGACAGGCGGGGCTCGGGACCCGCAGCATACTGTTGTATGTGAGGACGCCCGAGCCCCGGAAGCACACAGTCCTCGGCCCCTACCGGATCCGCGTCCTCACCGGTGCGTCAGAACGGCCGGGATGCAAGGCGCGCGGAGCTCGGGACCCGCAGCATACTGTTGTATGTGAGGATTCCCCGAGCCCCGCGCAACGCCGCAGACCGGCCGTTATCACGCACCGGACTATCACGCACCGGCCCCGTCAGTCATCTATATCAACCAAATTAAAATTCTGGTCAAAAGTCAGCTCCAGCCTATTAGTCAGCTTCACTTCGATTCCTCTGTAGCCTTTCTCGATTTTGACGAACTGGACATCAGGGAAATTGCGGCTTACGTAATCTTTGATCTGGGCAGGGACAAGTTCCGGGTTCAAGGTGGAATAACGGCAGTCAACTTCTTTCCATTCACCGTGACCGGTAAACTCGACCTTGGTTCCCTGGGCGAAAACGACTTCGTATGAAAGCTCCATGAAGTCGGCTTCTTCCTTGACGTAGGAAACTTTTTCAGAAGGGAAATATTGGGAGACGAACTGCTGGGCCTTGAGAGGGAGCTGGTCGTAAGGGACAATTCTGTCGTTGTCGGCACTTGCGATTCCTGCAAACATGAACATGGAAGCGAGAACAAATAAAATCTTTTTCATAACAGAACAATTTTAATGGTTTATAAATTTTTCTGATGCAAAGGTGGACAGGAATTCTGAAATGAAAGTGAAATTATTGGCAACTACGTCTTTTTACGGAAAAAATGTGCCGTGAACCATGGAAACGGTAGGAAACGGTGAGGCCGTAGCTGCGGCAGACTGAATGAACGATGGCCAGGCCCAGGCCTGTGGAGCCTTCGCGGGAAGAGTGTCCATGATAGAAGCGGGAAAAGATCTTGGTGTCGTCGAGAGGCTGGTCGCCGGGATTTGAGACGGAAAAGCCGGAAGAATCCATGCTGACGGAAACTGTCGAGCCTGGAGGGGTATGGATGAAGGCGTTCTTGACAAGGTTCCTGACCAGGATGACGGCAAGCTGCTCGTTGGCCTCGGCGATGAAAGGGGCCTTGATGTCCAGGGAGACGGAAATATTCCTGGCGGGATAGATTTCGCGGAACATCTCCACGGAGTCGGACACAAGGTCACGGAAATTTATTTCAGATGTCTCAGGGAACTGCCCGTTCTCTATCTTCGTGAGGAGCAGGAGTGTACGGTTCAGCGTTATCAGAGCCTGCAGCTCCCTGTGGACCTTTATCAGCTCCCCGGCCTGGCTCTCGGTCAGGTCCGGGGAATCGAGAAGCATCTCTATCCTGTTGCTGCATGCGGCCAGAGGAGTCTGCAGTTCATGCGAGGCATTGCCGATGAAGCGTTTCTGCTCGAGATACTGCACATCGAAACGCTCCGCCGCATTCCGTATCGTGTCCGCAAGGTGGCGGAACTCGGTGACATTGGTGTCCGACGGCACCGGAGGCATGGTCTTGCCCGGATTGTACTCCTCCAGCCAGCGCAGCATGGCCTTCAGGGGGCGCATGTTGTAGCTTACCACCCATACCGAGATGAAAAGCACGGACAGCAGCATAAGTATGTAAAGGGCCACTATCCACCACAGTATGGACCGCTCGATGTCGTCCTTCTCGAAAGTAGGGACGGCCACCGTAAGCTCGAAGAACCTGTCCTCGCTGTCCCTGAAAAGGCGGGTGAGCACACGTGCGGACTCGAACTCGGCCTTTGACGATATGAACACCTCCTGGTCCTCGAAACTTATCCATTCCCTCGAAAGGGCGTACTCTTCCGGGACCTCCTTTATATAATAGGTGTTGTTGGTGCCGTTGTCGTCCGAAGGCAGCTGTACACCTGCCAGCTTGCGGATTATGAGACCGTCCGAGTAGTCTATCAGGGAATCGTCGGTCTCGTCGTTTATCTCGTCTATCGTGGCAAAGTAGAAGCATACCGCCCATATCGCAAGCAGGACAGTAAGGGCTACGGCAAGCCACAGTGTTATCCTGAGCAGCAGTTTCATTTCCCTGTAAGTTTATATCCGAACCCGTATACAGCCTTTATCTCTATGTCAGCCCCGGCCTCCTGAAGCTTGCGCCTCAGGTTCTTCATCTGGGCATAGAGGAACTGGAAATCGTCCGTCTGGTCGATATGGTCCCCCCAGATGGCTTCGGCAAGCACGGTCTTGTCCACGAGATGCTCCGGACGGTGCATGAAATACGAGAGTATGGAAAACTCCTTCTTCAGGAGCTCCATCTCCCTGCCGTCGGCAAAGGCACGCCCGCTCTCGGGTTCAAGGACCACATTCCCGAATTTAAGGGAAAAATCCCCGTCCCTGTGGCTTCTGCGGGCCACGCTCCGTATCCTTGCCGACAGCTCCGCTATATGGAACGGCTTGGCGAGGTAGTCGTCGGCCCCGAGCTCGAGCCCGGCCACCTTGTCGTCTATGGAATCCTTGGCGGAGATGATTATGACATTGGCCTTGTTGTTCAGTTTCTTCAGCAAGGCGAGCAGGTTCAGCCCGCTCCCGCCCGGAAGCATGATGTCGAGCAGGATGCAGTCGTATGTATAGACCCCTATCTTCTCGGAAGCGGAATGGAAATCCATCGCGCTCTCCACCGTATGCCCTTCTTTTCTCAAGGTCGAGACCATCACTTCCATGAGTGACGGATCATCCTCTATTATAAGTAGTTTCATAATTTCAGCATTAATTATCTTAAACCCCAGTCGCTGTGGCGACAGCCCCTTTTCTGCTCGCTTTCGAATGTCCACCGGACATTCTCATGAACCGCTCACGACCTCGCTGGGGGCCCGTCGCAGGACTTCCGTCCTGCTCCTCAACGCTCCCGCCCGGGACTGTACCGGGAAAACCCGCCTAAAGGTAACAATTTATTTAGAAGCCGCGTCATTTTTCCTGCAGGGGCCACTCTTCACCCTCCTGTCAACGGCGTCACGGGAAGGCCGGGAAACGGGCCCGGCGGGAATACGCAGCCCGCAGTGAAGAAATTCAGACATCTTTTTTACAGATTAAAGGAGAAAGTCATTATATTTGGAGATTTCCGGGACCTGTCTTTCCGGAATAACAGTTAAGGAAAATGGGAAAAGACATATACCTGATAGACGGTCACGCGCTCGTCTTCAAGATGTACTACGCCTTCCTCCGGCGTCCGATGATAAACTCCAAGGGAGCCGACACTTCGATCCTGTTCGGGTTCACCAAGTATATCCTGGAGATGATAGAGAGGGAGAAGCCCTCGCACCTCGCGGTAGCGTTCGACCCTCCCGGAGGAACCTTCAGGAACGAGATATATCCTGAATACAAGGCGACAAGGGACGAGACCCCGCAGCTGGTCATCGACTCCCTGGAGCCGCTCATCGAGATCTGCAAGGCACTGAAGATACCGGTGCTGATGCTCCCCGGCTACGAGGCCGACGATGTCATAGGCTCGATGTCGAAGAAATGCGAGAAGGAAGGGTTCACCGTCTACATGGTGACCCCGGACAAGGACTACGGGCAACTCATCTCGGAGCATATCATACAGTACAGGCCGGGAAAGGCCGGAGGCGAGAGGGAGCTGCTGGACCGCAAGGCAATATGCGAGAAATACGGCATACAGAGACCGGAGCAGGTGATAGACATGCTCACGATATGCGGAGACACGGCCGACAATGTCCCGGGAGTGAGGGGCGTGGGTGAGATAGGGGCAGGGAAGCTGATATCGAAGTACGGTTCCGTCGGGAACATATACCGGCACCTCGACGAACTCACCCCCAGGCAGAGGGAGGCATTCAAGGATGCCGAGGGGCACATCGCGCTCAGCCAGACCCTCGTGACCATAAAGACCGACATTCCCCTGGACATGGACCCGGAAGAGGCGGCGGTCAGATACGACTACTCCCCGGAGGTGGCGGACCTTTTCATCAAGTACGAGTTCAGTTCACTCCTGAAACATATAAAGCATGTGGTGCCGGCAAGGAGCTCCAGGGACAAGAGACCGGAAATCAAGGAGATATCCCCTGAAGAGTTCTGCAGGAAGGCCGCAGGGGCAGGAATCTTCAGCATGGTGCCGTCCTTCACAGGCGAGGGGATATACCAGGCTGTGTCGAGCCTTACAGCGGGACTTGTGTCGGACGGGATGAACTATTGCGCCTGCGGCAGCTGCACTGAATTCAGGAGCATAATCGAAGACAGCGGGTTGACAAAGTGCGGGTACGACTTCAAGGCCCAGATAAATGCCCTTGAAAGGAACGGCATAGGGCTGGAAGGCAGCCTGCTCGACATCGAGCTCATGCACTACCTGATAAACCCGGAGAAGAGCCACAAGGTCGGGATACTCGCCATGAGCTATCTCGGGATAAGCCTGGACGAGGATTCCGGCGCCCCCGTGCAGAAATCCCTTTTCGAGGCCGACACAGAAGTCCGGACGAGCTCCAGGGGCGCAGAGGCCGTTATAGACGTGCTCCTGGCACAGAAGATAATGGAGGAACTTTCCAAGACCGGGGCGGACAGGCTCTACCGCAGGATGGAAGAGCCGCTCATACGGGTGCTGGCGCGGATGGAAAGGACCGGAGTCAGGGTGGACCTGTCCCAGCTCCGCAGCTACGCGTCCTCCCTCGTGGAAGAACTGGCGGAAAGGCAGGAGCGCATAAGGAAGATGGCCGGGGAACCGGACCTGAACATATCCTCCCCGAGGCAGGTGGGGATAGTGCTTTTCGAGAAGCTGGCCCTCGACCCGAAGGCGAAGAAGACCGGGCACAAGCAATATTATTCCACCGACGAGGAGACCCTTGCCGCACTGCAGGAAAAACACCCGATAATCAACGAGATACTTGAGTTCAGGGCAGTCAAGAAGCTGCTTTCGGCATACATAGAGCCGTTCCCTGGCTTCATAAATCCCGTCACGGGGAAGGTGCATACAACGTTCAACCAGGCCCTCACGGCTACAGGAAGGCTCAGCTCCTCCAAGCCGAACCTGCAGAACATCCCGGTGAGGACAGAACGGGGCAGGGAAATCCGCAAAGCCTTCGTCCCGTCGACACCTGACGGGGTGATACTTTCGGCCGACTACTCGCAGATAGAACTCCGCATAATGGCCCATCTCAGCCAGGACGCCCACCTCATAGAGGCTTTCCGGAAGGGACTCGACGTACATTCCATCACTGCGTCGAAAATCTTCGGGACTGCCCCGGAGGATGTCACCGCGGACCAGAGGAGGATAGCCAAGACCGCCAATTTCGGCATCATGTACGGCATCTCCGCATTCGGGCTCGCCCAGAGGCTCAAGATACCGCGGGCGTCGGCAAAAAAGATAATCGACGACTACTTCCTCAACTTCCCGGCCATCTCCGCCTTCATCGCGGACACGACGGAATATGCAAGGGAGCACGGCTATGTCGAGACCCTTTTCGGCAGGAGGCGGTATCTGCCGGACATTAACTCGAAGAATTCCACAGTACGCTCGCTTGCGGAGCGGAACGCCGTCAACGCCCCTATCCAGGGCACGTCGGCAGACATCATAAAGATAGCGATGATCCGGGTGGACGAGGAGATCCAGGCCAGGAAGCTGAAAAGCAGGATGGTCCTCCAGGTACATGACGAGCTTGTCTTCGACGCTGTTCCGGAGGAAATCGTGGCCCTGGAGGAAATTGTCGTCGAAAAAATGCAGAATGTCATAGAATTGTCCGTACCTTTGACCGTCGATTGCAATTATGGAAAAAACTGGCTCGAAGCTCACTGACCTTCCGGACACGGAACTCATACGCCTGGCTACGGAACAGAACCAGGCCGCCTATATCGTGCTTTACACCAGGTACAACATAGGCGTAAGGAACCATATAGCGAAATATGTGTCCCAGAACGAGGACATAGAGGATATAATGCTCGAAAGCTTCCAGAAAGCCTTCAGCCAGATATCCCTGTACAACCCGGAGTACAGGTTCTCCACATGGCTCTTCAGGATAGCCCGCAACACAGCCCTCGACCATATAGGGCGCAAGGACAGGGAAAAGAGCAACATGCCCACCACCTCCATAAGCGAGCAGCTGTCCGAGATCACGGAAATCCCGGCCCCTGTGCACAATCCCGAGGAGGACATCATCAAACAGCAGGAATACGACAAATGGATAGCAAACATCGACAAGCTCAAGGATGACTACAGGACCGTGGCGAGGATGAACCTGATAGACAATTTCGGGTACAAGGAGATAGCCGAATCCCTGGACATCCCCATCAATACCGTGAAGACCAAGATACGCAGGGCGAAGGAGCAGCTGCTGAAGATGATGGACGTCCCGGACGAGCTCCAGTGAGCAGAGAAAACACCCAGATAAACCAGCCTCCAATGACTTTTGAAGAATTTCGACAGAAGGCGGAAAAGTCCTTCGGACCCTTGTCGGACACCCAGGTAAGGCAGTACAGGCAGCTCGAGGAGCTGTACCTGGACTGGAACTCGAAGATAAACGTCATATCGAGGAAAGACATCGGCCAGCTCTACAGCCACCATGTCCTACACTCGCTGGCGATAGCGGAATACATCAGGATAAGCCTGCCCGACCTTTACGGCAGCCTTCGCGACCCTGAAGGAGGGACCGGCATCCTCGACATAGGTACCGGAGGCGGATTCCCGGGGATACCCCTGGCCATCCTCTTCCCGGGCGGACGGTTCACCCTGTGTGACTCCATAGGCAAGAAAATCAAGGTCGCCTCTGCTGTAGCCGGGGCACTGGGGCTCGGGAACACCGTCACAGTCAACGCCAGGGCGGAGGATATCCCCGGACAGTACGACTACATCGTCTCCCGGGCCGTGACCTCCCTGGACAAGTTCATACCGTGGACAAGGGGGAAGGTCTCCCGTGGCATATTCTACCTCAAGGGAGGGGACCTGGCGGAGGAGCTCGGGGTCACCATGCAGAAATACCGGATCAAGCCCGGGAGCGTATATACCTGGAAAGTTGATTCGTGGCTTGAGGACGAGTATTTCAGCGGCAAGATGGTGGTATTTATGAAAAAATAATTTGTATTTAAACCGAAAAATACTACCTTTGCACTCCCTTAAAAATAATTCCGGAAAAATAAAAACATAAGATAATGAAAAGGACATTTCAACCATCCAACCGTAAACGTCGCAACAAACACGGATTCCGTGAGCGCATGTCTACCCCGAACGGCCGCCGTGTTCTTGCATCACGCCGCCGTCACGGCCGCAAGAAACTGACTGTTTCTTCAGAAGACAGATTCTAAAAATACGTGAGTTCGATGAATTTTAATTTATTGAAAATCATCGAACTTCCGTTGAGGAGCAGGGCGGAAGTCCTGCGACGGGCCCCAGCGAGGGGCAAATGGGGTGGCGCCCCTAGAAAAGGGGCTGTCGCCACAGCGACTGGGGTTTAAGATAATTGGATTTCGAAGAAATCCATAACGACTGTTCGACGAATTCCCTAGTCCTGAACAACATAAATTCGTCGAACTGACGTTATAATATGAATCCAAGTCAGACAGCACCGGTATATTCGTACAGACAGATCTGGAACGTTGCCTACCCTATCCTTATAAGCCTTGTCATGGAGCAGATGATAGGGATGACCGACACTGCCTTCATGGGCAGGGTGGGGGAGGTCGAGCTCGGCGCCTCCGCCATAGCCGGAATATATTACATGGTAATTTTCATGATAGGGTTCGGCTTCAGCATAGGTTCCCAGATAATCATCGCGAGGAGGAACGGGGAGGGGAATTTCCGGGAGACCGGCAATGTGTTCTACCACGGCGCGTGCTTCCTGCTCGGGCTCGCCGCCCTCATGGTGGTGCTGTCGGAGATTATCTCGCCATGGCTCATGGGCAGGCTGGTGTCTTCCGGGGCGGTCGCCGAGGCGGCGCTGAGCTATGTGAAATGGAGGCTGCCGGGGCTGTTCTTTGCATACGTGACGGTGATGTTCAGGGCCTTCTATGTCGGGACAACCCAGACGAAGACCTTGACGCTGAACTCGGTAACCATGGTGTTGTCAAATGTGGTCTTCAACTGGATATTCGTGTTCGGGAAGTTCGGGGTACCCGCCCTCGGGATAGCCGGGGCCGCCATAGGCTCTACCTTGGCGGAGCTCGTGTCCCTGATATTCTTCATTGTCTATACCGTTACCAGGACCGACTGCAGGAAATACGGGCTCGACAGGTTCGGCGGCTTCCGTTTCAGGAAGCTCCGGGATATACTCTCGGTGTCGGTGTGGACAATGGTCCAGAATGCCGTATCCATCTCTACATGGTTCATCTTCTTCCTTTTCATAGAGCATCTCGGGGAGAGGTCCCTGGCCATATCGAACATAATCAGGAATGTGTCGGGGCTTATATGGATGGTCCTGATGGCATTTGCCTCTACCTGCAGTTCCCTTGTGAGCAACATAATAGGGAACGGGTACCAGAATTCGGTCAGGGGGCTTGTGGTGCGGATACTCAAGCTCAGCTACTGCGCCGTGGCTGTCATTGCCGTTCTCATATCCCTTTTCCCGGAGACAGTGATAAGGATATATACCAATATCCCGGACCTCGTGGGGGCTTCTGTCCCGTCTCTCCATGTGATGTGCTCCGCCTATCTCCTGACTGTACCTGCCAATATCTTTTTCCAGGCCGTGTCCGGGACCGGCAACACCAGGACAGCCTTCCTTCTGGAGCTCCTGGCCCTGTTCGTGTACATGACCTACTGCTGGTTCATCATGCACGTGGTCCGGGCAGATGTGGCGGTCTGCTGGACCGCCGAGCATGTCTACGGAAGCGCGATGATGCTCCTGTGCGGGGGATACCTCCTCAGCGGCAGGTGGAAAGGCCGGGTGATCTGACCCGGCCCATGGTCTCCTACAGGTCTATGACAACTTCCACCGGGCAATGGTCGGAGCCGTATATCTCCGTATGTATGCCTGCGGAGACAAGTCTCTCATCGAGCCTTTTCGAGGTCAGGAAATAGTCTATACGCCAGCCTGCATTCTTTTCCCTTGCCTTGAAACGGTATGACCACCAGGAATATATGTTCTCCATGTCCGGATAGAAATGACGGAAGGTGTCTGTGAAGCCGCTTTCGAGCAGCCTGGAGAATTTTTCCCTTTCCTCGTCCGTGAACCCTGCGTTCCTCCTGTTCGTCTTCGGGTTCTTCAGGTCTATTTCCCTGTGGGCTACGTTGAGGTCGCCGCAGACAATTACAGGCTTGGATGCGTCCAGCTTCATCAGGTAGTCCCTGAAGTCGTCCTCCCATTTCATCCTGTATCCCAGTCTCGCAAGTTCATCCTGCGAGTTCGGTACATATACTGTCACGAAATAAAAGTTCTCCATCTCCAGCGTGATGACCCTTCCTTCGTGGTCATGCTCGTCAATTCCAATCCCGTATCTTACCGACAGAGGACTCTTTCTTGTAAATACCGCTGTCCCCGAGTATCCTTTCTTTTCAGCATAATTCCAATATGACCCGTATCCCTCAAACTCCAAATCCATCTGTCCCGCCTGCATCTTTGTCTCCTGCAATGCGAAAAAGTCCGCGTCAAGGGTCTTGAATGTTTCGGCGAAGCCTTTTCCGGCGCATGCGCGGAGGCCGTTGACGTTCCATGATATAAATTTCATAATTCTTTTCTCTTGTTTCTTTTTTGTAATAACTGCGTCAGGCATCGGACCCTCGTATCCTCATTTACGGAAGTAAACTCCGGTACTCGGCCCTCGCCTTCCTTGTTC
>JADIMQ010000042.1 GCA_017694655.1 Candidatus Cryptobacteroides merdigallinarum | reverse complement strand
GGTCCCGTCTTTCGCAGAAAGACGTATGAGGGTGAAACCCTCATTGCCGAGGCGCAACAGTATATGCAGCCGTCAAGGCTGAATATACCCTCAATCTTCAAACGGCAGCCTGATGCCGTCCGGCTCACCGTCGCACTCCCACACTATATGAGGGAAGCGGCAGGCCCCGTCCGAATGCACGTAAAGCCCCTCCGGGACATATCCGCTGCTGTCAGTGCCGATTTCTATCACCCTCTTTTCCGGATCGGCTTCCTTTATGGTGAAAACCACCGGTTCACCGGAATATGACATGGTTTCCACAACTGCAGCTCCCGGCACGCGCTCCACATTACGGATAACGTATGACCATGAATCAAACTCGCGCCAGACTATCAGAGAATCGGAGATGTAAGTTATATGCGGCACATATCCGGTAGTCACCTTCTCCCCTCCGATAGTCCTCAAACGGATGTAAGTGCCTTCGAGATCGTCGAGATCAAAATGGGACAGCCGTATCCCGTTGTCCTTCATTTTCCTTATCTGGTCCTGTACCTCAATTGACACGTACCTGTCCGGCTTTACCCTGTCGATGAATTCCCTGACATTGGCGGAATTGCCGTCCCGGTCAATATAGATGCAGCAATCCTCTCCCTGTCTGTACAAAGTGTCTCTCAAGGGAACTCCGGCCCTGCCCATGACCGGGCCCGGCACATTGAGCATGGAAAAAACAAGAAGGAAAGTGAGCAGTTTAAATGTTTTCATGGCGTTCTAAATTCAAGTCATGGAATATTTGTGTACGTAAGGCAAATTTATCTGCGCCTGTCCGGGATTCCGGTGATTCCTGACTCCGGCATCAAGCAATTTTTTGCGTTTTCAGGAATTATGATTATCTTTGCACCCGCAACGGGGGATTAGCTCAGTTGGCTAGAGCGCTTGCATGGCATGCAAGAGGTCACGAGTTCGACTCTCGTATTCTCCACTAACCCTACAGGAGAGGATAGGCCAGGAATCCGGACTATCCTCTTTCTTTTTTTATCCACACCACTGTGGAGCCCCGTCGGAATAATGGCATAATCGCCAAAACGGCAATGCTGACAAAAGCTACTTATGCCGGCGCACGAGCTCCTTCTCGAGGTCCGAGATCGACAGGCCCTTGTGGACAAGGAGGACAAGCAGGTGATATATAAGGTCAGAAGCCTCGTAAATCATTGCGTCATCATTTCCGTCGACAGCCTCGATGACAGTCTCGACAGCCTCCTCGCCGACCTTCTGCGCAATCTTGTTCGTCCCCTTGTCGAAAAGCTTCACCGTATATGACCCCTCCGGACGCTCGGTCTTGCGCCTGCGGATGACCTCCTGAAGCTCCCGGATAAAGCCGCAGTCATCATCGGTGGAGAAACAGCTCCTTGTCCCCCTGTGGCACACAGGACCTTCCGGCTCGGCCATCACCAGGATGGTATCGTGGTCGCAGTCGAGGAACATCTCCTTGACATTCAGGAAATTCCCGCTCGTCTCACCCTTGGTCCACAGACAGCGGCGCGACCGGCTGAAAAAGGTCATTCGCCCTGTCTCCAGAGTCTTCTCCAGGGACTCTGCATTCACATAGCCCAGCATCAGGACCCTAAGGGTGACGGAATCCTGCACCACAGCCGGCACGAGACCGTCACCGCTCTTGCTGAAATCCACATCGCAGATCTCAAAATCTTTCTTTACCATAATCTATGTCAGTTAACGATAATTTCACAATATATCATAATTTACCGGTCCATCTTCACCCTGACAGGGATGCCGCGCCGGGCCAGTTCCCGCTTCAGGTCCGGGATAAGTATCTGCCCGTAATGGAAGACTGAAGCGGCCAGGGCAGCGTCGGCGCAGCCCCCGTCCTGGGACAGGACCTCGGCAATGTGCTCCACCGTGCCGGCACCCCCGGAAGCAATCACGGGAATGTCCAGGATTCGGGACAGCTCCCTGTAAACACTGCACGCATAACCGTTGCAGGTCCCGTCATGGTCCATGGACGTGAACAGTATCTCCCCTGCCCCGAGACTTTCCGCAGTCCTGGCCCACGAAAAGAGCTCCCTGCCGGAAAAGCGGCTGCCCCCGTGCGTAGTGACACGCCATTCCCCGTCCACGTTCCTGGCATCTATGGCAACTACCACGCACTGGGAACCGAAACGCGAGGCTATGTCACTCACAAGGGACGGGTTGCGTACAGCGGCACTGTTCACGGACACCTTGTCCGCCCCTGCCCGCAGAAGCACGGCGGCATCCTCCACAGTGGAGATTCCTCCCCCGACAGTAAACGGTATGTTTATATGCCTGGCAATCCTGGCCACAAGTCCCGGCAGAGCCTTGCGCCCCTCTACAGTGGCGCTGATGTCAAGAAAGACAAGCTCATCCGCCCCACCCTCTGAATATGCCCCGGCAAGCCCCACAGGGTCCCCGACAGACTTCAGGGAAACGAAATTCACCCCCTTGACCGTCTGCCCGTCCTTGATGTCGAGGCATGGTATTATCCTTTTAGTAAGCATGGCTTCATCCTCTGTCACAGTCCGCGGAAAACCGCGATATCCTTAATCCCGATCCGGCCTTCATAGATGGCCTTCCCGACTATCACCGCAGGGACACCGGCCAGGTCCAGGGCCTCTATGTCCTTCAGGGAACCGACTCCCCCGCTCGCTACAATCTCCACGCCCGGGAACTCCCCCATCAGTCCGGAATAGAGGTCCACGGCCGGTCCGCCGAGCATCCCGTCCCGGGAAACGTCCGTGACGACAGCCGTGGCAAGTCCCTCGGGGACAAACCTCCCGAGCAGGTCAGAGACGGACACCTCCGCCTTCTCCTGCCAGCCGTTCACAGCGGCGAAACCGTCCAGCACATCAGCCCCGAGAACAATTCGGGTGCCCCCGTACGTCTTCAGCCAGGAGGAGAACAGGTCCGGGTCCGAACAGGCCACGCTGCCGCAGATTACCCTGGCAGCCCCTGCCCCGAAAGCGGAAGACACCGCCGCCCCGTCCTTTATCCCTCCGCCGAACTCCACCTTCAGGGAAGTCCGGGAAGCTATCTTCTCCAGCACCCCGAGATTCACGGGATGCCGGGATTTCGCCCCATCCAGGTCCACAAGATGGAGGAAGGAGACACCGCAGTCCTCGAAACGCTTCGCCACTTCGAGAGGATTCCCGCTGTATGTCCGGCTCCGTCCGTAATCCCCTTGAGTCAGGCGTACGCACCTGCCGTCCAAGATATCTATCGCCGGTATTATGTCTATCATATCTAATTAAAATTAACGTCAGTTCGACGAATTTATGTTGCTCAGGACTAAGGAATTCGTCGAACAGTCGTTAAGGATT
>JADIMQ010000041.1 GCA_017694655.1 Candidatus Cryptobacteroides merdigallinarum | reverse complement strand
AGCAAAAACAGTCCTTCTGCTTAATATCTGAAACGTTTTTCCGTCTTCCCTGCGGCCTCCCTGCACGTCCCGGGAGAAGCCAGGCCCTGACGGCGGCTATCTTTCGTCATGTTCCTACAGGCGGTTCCTGTAAAGGCGGGCGGCGAGTTTCTGCCAGCTGTTCTGGAGCGTGATGCAGGCCGTCAGGTTCCCGTATATGGACGAGGCCTCGGTGAAATATTCTATGAGGGAGATTTCACCCCCTTCCACCGCCTGGCGGAGCAGCTTCAGGGTCTCGCGCATCAGCGGCTCGTCGTAGGCATCCAGGGCAGCCTTCGTCTGGTCCATCTCGACGAGTATGGACCGGACTTCCGTTTCCGCCGTCACCCTTGTGTAGTTGAGGTTGCTCTGGGCGGATGCGGAACGGGCCTTGGCCATGGATACTTTCTTGTGATTCGAGAAGATAGGGATCGAACACCCTACCAGGAACCCGTTCACGGCATCCCTTATCTCGGTGTTCCGGCGGTATCCTATCTCGAGACGGGGTATCCAGCCCTGCCTGCTGACCGATATTTCCTTGCGTGCCGCCTCCGCCGCGTTTTCGGCCGAAAGGATGGCTGCATCGCCGGCGAGGTATTCCGAGACCGCCTCTTCAGCATCCCCGACACTTTCCATCAGCGGGAATTCCTCGGCCTCGAAAGCTACCGGAATGCCGCCGTTCATGGCCGTCAGGCTGCGGGTGGCGGCATCGAGTGCGGCCCTGTTCGTGGCCACTGCCGTGGCGGTGCTCATGAGCTCCATCTTTATCTTGTTCACTTCCAGGGCCGATGCGTCCCCGGTGGCAAGCCTCTGCCCGTAGAGGTCCAGCAGGTCCCCGGCTATTTCCGCCTGCATGCCGAGCAGCTCTCCTATCTGCCTGTACATTATGATGTCGAGGCAGAGGTTCTTGGCGTCCAGGAGAATCCTCCTCCTCTCGTTGTCAAGGTTCCCTTCCAGGGCGGCCCGGGAAAGCTCGTTCCTCCTGTGCCTTGCGGCATAGAGGGTAGGGAAGTCGAAGCCCTGGGACACTACAAGTTCCGAGCTGGCCTGGCCCGTTACCTGGCCGGAGTAGAAGGAGCTGTACTCTATGGACGGGTCCTCGAGGATGTTCTCGTTCTTCAGCTGGAGGGACTGTGCCTCCGTTTCCTGCTGCAGGGACCCGAGCTCAGGGTTGTTCTTCCGGATGGAGACCAGGACCTCCCCTATGTCGGCGGTGCGTATCTCCCCCGGGATGGCCGTGCTGTCCCCTTGTGAGGCTTCCTGGGCGGTGGAGGCGGCGCCATGAGACGGTGCCGGTTCTGCGGACGTATCCTGTGCGGAAATGCTGGCCGCGGAGAATGTCGCTGCCGACAGTATTATTATGATGTGCCTGTACATTTTCTTTCTCCTTAATATATGAGCTTCTGTATCATGTCTTTCCGGGACCTCGTGCCACTTACGATTCCTTGCGGTGCAGCCACCAGTACATTACCGGGACAATGAACCCGTTCAGGAAGGTCGAGGTGAGCAGGCCTCCCAGTATCACCTTCGCCATAGGGCTCTGTATCTCGTTGCCAGGAAGGTCTCCCTTTATAGCGAGCGGGATGAGCGCGAGGGCGGATGAGAGGGCTGTCATCAGGATAGGGTTCAGCCTGTCGAGGGACCCCTGGATGATGCTCTCGTAGAGCGGCATCCCCTGCTCCCGGAGAAGGTTGTAGTGGCTTATCAGCAGCATCCCGTTCCTCGTGGCTATCCCGAAAAGCGAGATGAACCCTATGATGGCCGGTATACTCAGCTCCCCGGTGGTCAGCAGCAGGGCAAAGACCCCTCCTATGAGGGCGAGAGGCAGGTTCAGCAGCACGACCCCGCTCTGGGAGGCGCTCTTGAACTGCATATACAGCAGCAGGAAAATCACGATTATGCTCATTACCGAAGTCAGCAGGAGGACCTTGCTGGCGGCTTTCTCGCTCTCGAACTGCCCGCCGTATTCTATGTGGTAACCTTCCGGAAGGACTATGTTCCGGTCCACTATCTTCCTTATGTCGTCCACGACGCTTCCGATGTCACGCCCGGCTGCGTTGGCCGAGATCACGACCTTCCGCTTAACGTTCTCCCTGTTTATGGCGTTGGGGCCGGTGGAGGAGACCACGTCCGCCACGTAGGACAGGGGCAGCTTGTTCCCGTAGGTGTCATCTATCATCAGGTCCTTTATCCTGTCCATGGACCCCCTGTCGGACTCTGCCGCACGGACCACGAGATTGAAGGACTTGCCCTGTTCATAGACCTGGGAGACTGTCTCCCCGGCCATGTTCACGGTTATGAACTCGCTGAACGCCGGCATGGATATGCCGTATTTGGCAAGCATCTCGCGCCGGGGCACTATCTTTATCTCCGGACGTTCAATCTGCTGCTCCACGTTCAGGTCGGCTATGCCTTCCACTCCGCCTATAAGGTCCTTTATCTGGTTCCCTATCATGAACATCCGGTTCAGGTCATCCCCGAACAGCTTTATGGCAATCCCGGCCTGGGTACCGCTCAGCATCGCGTCTATCCTGTGGCTTATCGGCTGCCCTATCTCGATGTTCGCTCCGGAGAGCACGGACAGCTTCGCCCTGACTTCGGCCAGAAGTTCTGCGTGGGACCTGTCCCGGAGCTCGAACGGGGCCTCGATTTCAGAGACGTTCACCCCGAGGGCGTGTTCGTCGAGCTCGGCGCGTCCGGTCTTCCTCGCCACCGTCTGTATCTCCGGGATTGAAAGCAGGAGTTCCTCCGCCTGCCTGCCGATCTTGTCGGACTCCTCGAGAGAGATGCCGGGCAGGGAGCTGACGTTTATTGTGAACGAGCCTTCGTTGAAGGCCGGCAGGAAACTGTGCCCGAGGGTGAAGAACAATCCGAGGGCGACACAGAACAGGGCCAGGGTGGCACCGACTACCACGGCCTTGTGCCTCATGACCAGTTCCAGGGCTTTCCTGTAGTATTTCTTGAGCCATGACGCAAGGAAGGCTTCCTTTGGAATGCCGTCCCCTTTTACCTTATAGTCAAGCATATAGCTACAGAGTACAGGCGTGAGGGTGAGGGCCACTACGGTGGAGGCGAAAAGGGCCGTTATGAAGGCGACCCCGAGCGGTGCGAGCATCCTGCCTTCCATGCCAGAAAGGAAGAAAAGCGGGACAAAGCTCACTACTATTATGAGCGTGGAGTTGAGAATCGGCATCCTGACTTCCCTGGAGGCCTCGAACACGACTTCGAGGACCGGTCTCCGGCTCCCTTCCGGCAGGGCCTTGTTCGCCCGGATATGCTTCCAGACGTTCTCCACATCCACTATGGCGTCGTCCACGAGGGACCCTATGGCTATGGCGAGACCACCGAGGCTCATGGTGTTTATTGTCATTCCCATCCAGTTCAGGGTGAGGATGGATATGAGGACCGAGAGGGGGAGGGTTATGAGGGAGATGACAGTGGTCCTGACATTGGCCAGGAAGAGTATCAGCACGATTACCACGAATATCGCCCCCTCGAACAGGGAAGATTTTACGTTGCTTATGGAACTTTCTATGAACCGGGCCTGGCGGAACGTGTCCGTGGATATCTTCACGTCCGGAGGAAGGTTCTTCTGGACGTCCGCGAGGGCTTCCTCGAGCCTGGCCGTGAGCTCGAGCGTCCCGGTGTCCGGCTGCTTGGTGACTGTCACGAGCACGGCCGGCTTCCCTTTCTCGGAGGCAAGGCCGAGCTTGGGCTGCTGGGCCCCTATCCTTACGTCGGCCACATCCTCGAGGGTGACAGGGGCTCCTCCGGCTGTCTTGATGACTGACCGGGCCATTTCTTCCACATCTTCGGTGGAGACCACCCCGCGTACTATGTATTCATTGCCGTATTCGTAGATGACTCCGCCGTTTGTGTTCTGGTTCATCCCGCGGGTCACAGCCATGACTTCCCCGAGGGTGACTCCATAGTATTTCATCTTGTCCGGGTGTATGAGCACCTGGTACTCCTTGATGTCCCCTCCGAGCACGGCCACCTGGGCCACACCTCCGGTGGAAAGGAGCCTCGGCCGGATGGTCCAGTCGGCTATGGTCCTGAGGTCGAGCATGGAAGTGGTGTCCGCCGTCATTCCGACAATCAGGAGTTCCCCGAGGATGGAAGACTGGGGCCCGAGGGTCGGGTTCCCGACATTTTCCGGCAGTTCCTCGGCTGCCATGGCTATCTTTTCCGAGACTATCTGCCTGGCGAGGTAGATGTCCATGTCCCAGTCGAACTCCACCCATACCACAGAGAAGCCGGTAGTCGAGGATGACCGTACGCGCCGCACACCGGTGGCCCCGTTCACGGCCGTCTCGATAGGGAATGTGACCAGCTGCTCCACCTCTTCCGCAGCCATCCCGCCCGCTTCTGTCATGACAACCACGGTAGGGGCGTTGAGGTCCGGGAACACGTCCACCTCGGTGCGGTTCATCACGTAGACGCCGGCGGCCATGAGGAGTCCCGACGCCACGAGTATCAGCAGCCGGTTGTCCAGGGAAAATCTTATTATCTTGTTCAGCATGGCGGGAGGGCTTAATGGTTGTGGGTATGTGCCGGGATTACGTTCGAGGCGGAAGCGAGCTTCACGTTATACGCCCCTTCCGTCACCACTTCGTCCCCGGGTTTCAGCCCGGACAGTATCTCCGTCCGAGCCCCGTTGCTCTCGCCAGGCCTGACTTCCTGTTTCCTGTAGCAGCTTTCGTCGAGCTTCAGGTACACGAAATATGCTCCCTGCTCCTCTGTAAGGGCGGATACCGGCACCGAGATGGCGTTTTTCTTTCCGGAGGTCAGGAGCCATACCTGCGCGAAGGAGCCAGGGACTATGCTGCCCCTGTTGTCGAACTCGAATGTCACCGGAATGTAGTAGGACGAGTCGGCCGAGCCTTTCCCCACTGAAAGGAGCCTGCCCCCGAGGGAGCTTATGCTCACGGCCTTGTCGCTGTACTGGGTGGAGAAGTTGGCGGAAGTGATTTCGTGGAGCATGCCGTAGTGTCTCTGGGAGAGGTCGGCCTTCAGGACGAGGCGCCTGTTCTGTGTCACGGAGGCAAGCGGGGTCCCGAGCGTGACGAAGTCCCCGTCCTTCACGAATATGCTTTTGATGAAGCCTTCGAACGGGGCTTCTACAGAGGCTCCGGTGCCGTCGGCGTTGGGTTTCAGGGCCTCGTAGGACATACGTGCGTTTTCGTAGTTCTCCTTTATGGTGAGGAACTCCTTCATCGGGATTATCTTGCTGCCGACGAGTCCGGATGCCCTTTCATATTCGGCCTTGGCCGTCTCGTAGGCTACCCTGGCCCTGCCTATCCGGTCTCCGTCCTGGATGTTGCCGGAGAGGATGGAGAATATTGGCTCTCCCTTGCCTACCCTTGCGCCTTCGGCCCAGGTGCCGGTGAAAGATATGATGCCGTCGGATGTGGCCGCGACAGTCCGTTCGTCACCCTGGGCAGGGAGTATCTGCCCTCCTGTCCTTATGACTCCGGCGAACGGTGCCGGCTGTACTGTTTCAGTCATTATGCCGATGGCTTCGGCTTTTTCCGGAGAGATGATGATTTCATCGGAGTGTGCCGGACGGTGCCCTTCCTCGTTGCCGTGCCTTTCCTCGTCGCCGTGCGCGGCCTCATGGTCGTGCGGGTCTTCCCCTTCATGGCCGGTCTCCGTGGCCAGGCTTTCGTGATGTGTACTGTGGTTGTGGCTGCCGTCGCCGCAGGACCAGAGCAGGAGCAGCATGGAGCAGAGCCCTGGAACCAGTGCAGATTTTTTCATGTCCTTTGCCGTGTTTTTGTAACGCCGGCAAATTTATGCTTCATTTGTCGCAACCGGGTTGCAATGTCTCCTGCAGGCAGGGCAGATACCTTTGACGATGTAGTTAATGGAGTGGACCTGGAAACCGTCGGGGAGGTTGACAAGAGGTGCGGTGATGTCCTTGAGGCAGAAGGTCTTGTGGCAGGATTCGCAGTAGAAGTGGGTGTGCATGTCGGCGAGGGTGCAGGAGTCCTTGCCTTCGCAGGCCTCGAATTTTATGGAGCCGGTGCCGTCGTCGATGGAGTGCACGACGTGGTGCTTCACGAAGACTTCCAGGGTCCTGAAGATGCTCGATTTGTCCACTGTCTCGAGCTCCTTCTCGAGGTCCGCGAGGGACATCGGCCGCGGAGACTTCATCAGGGCCCCGAGCACGAGGATCCTTATGGAGGTCACCCTGACCCCTTTTTGCTCGAGGCGTTCTATGCATCTCTGATTTTCCATTGTCCGTTTGCTTTCCCCGGCAAAGGTAATAATAAAACTGCCGGGTGCATTGCCTTGAGGCAGAAGTTTTCAATATGCCTGGTGGTGGACGCCGGCGACCGCACGACCGCTCGGGTCGTTGATGCCTCGGAACGAGGCATCCCAGGCGAGGGCCTGGGCGGTCGAGCACGCCACGCTCGGGATGCTCGGCACACTCTCCGCGGCACACCTGCCCGGAAAATGCTCCTCGAAGATGCTCCTGTACAGATACTCCTCCTTGTTCCGCGGCGGATTCACCCGGAACCTCTCCCCGGCAAGCTCCATCAGCCTGTCCGTCACAGACTCCTCCGCGACACGCTTCAGGGTATCTATCCAGCTGTAGCCCACCCCGTCGCTGAACTGCTCCTTCTGCCTCCAGACTATTTCCTCCGGAAGCATATCCGAGAAAGCCTCCCGCAGGATCTTCTTCTCCATGGTCTGCCCCGGGCACATCTTCGCGGAAGGGGAAATCCTCATGGCCACGTCCAGGAACTCCTTGTCCAGGAACGGCACCCTGCCCTCTACTCCCCAGGCTGCCAGGGCCTTGTTCGCCCGGAGGCAGTCGTACAGATGAAGCATCGACAGCTTCCGCACCGTCTCCTCGTGGAAGGCCCTCGCATCCGGTGCCTTGTGGAAATACAGGTATCCCCCGAAAATCTCGTCCGCCCCTTCCCCGCTCAATACCATCTTGATACCCATCGACCTTATGACCCTGGCGAGGAGATACATCGGTGTCGAGGCCCTGACCGTGGTCACATCGTATGTCTCGATATAGTATATGACATCCCGCAGGGCATCCAGCCCCTCCTGCACCGTATAGTTTATCTCGTGGTGTACTGTCCCTATGTGCTCCGCCACCATCCGCGCCTTTTCCAGGTCGGGGGCTCCCTTGAGCCCTATGGCGAAACTGTGCAGCTGCGGCCACCACGCCTCTTTCCTGTCCCCGGTCTCTATGCGCCTGGCAGAATACTTCTTTGCAACCGCCGCTATTATGGAGCTGTCCAGCCCGCCCGAAAGCAGGACCCCGTAGGGAACGTCGCTCATGAGCTGTCGCTTGACCGCCGCGCACAGGGCCTCCCGGAGGACCGCCGGGTCTGCCGGGTTGTCCTTTACATTGTCATAGTCCTCCCAGTCCCGGGAGTACCACCTTTTCATCACCCCTTCGCTGCCGAGGTAGTAATGTCCCGGCAGGAAAGGACGGAAACTTGTGCAGACTCCTTCCAGGGCCTTCATCTCGCTGGCACAGTAGACCCGGCCCAGCTTGTCCTTCCCGATATAGAGGGGGATTACGCCTATAGGGTCGCGTGCGATGAGGAAGTCGTCCTTCTCCTCGTCATAAAGGGCGAAGGCATATATCCCGTTGAGGTCCTCGAGAAAGGAAATGCCCTTGTCGCGGTAGAGGGCGAGGATGACCTCGCAGTCGCTGCCGGTGGAGAACCGGTATTTCCCGGCATATTCCTTCCTTATCTCGAGATGGTTGTATATTTCCCCGTTCACGGCAAGGACCTGCTTCCTGTCGGGGGAGAACAGCGGCTGCCCTCCGCTCGCAGGGTCCACTATGGAGAGCCGTTCGTGGGCGAGGACCGCCGAGCCGCCCACGTATATCCCGCTCCAGTCAGGGCCGCGGTGACGTATCTTCCTTGACATCGACAAGGCCGTCTTCCGGAGCTTCTCCGGTCCGGACCTTATATTGAAAATGGCTGCTATTCCGCACATGGCCGAAAAATTAAGGTTACAAGAAAAACAAGGGAGACGGTGTCTTATGATGCCTTGCACACCGTCCGGCCGCGTCAACGGGACAGGAACGCGTCTATGTCCTCCGCGGCCTTGCGTCCGGAAGCGATGCACCTTACCACGAGGCTCGCCCCGGTGGCGGCGTCACCTGCAAGGAACACGTTTTCGGGATATTCCGGATGCACCGGCTTCAGGAATCCCATTGCGAGGAGCACCAGGTCCGCCTTTATGACTTCCTTTTTGCCGGTCGGCTTCATTACCGGACGGCCCCCGTCAGGGGACGGCTCCCATGCCACCTCCTCGACTTCCGCACCGGTCACCTTCCCGTCGTGCCCGGTGAACTTGTTTGTCGTCAGGCACCATCTCCTGGTGCATCCTTCCTCGTGGCTGCTGCTTGTCTTCAGGACCATCGGATACTGCGGCCACGGCGTCGCTGGGTTCTCCCCTGCGGGCGGCTGCGGCATTATTTCTATCTGGACCACACTGGAGGCCCCCTGCCTTATGCTTGTGCCTATGCAGTCGCTCCCGGTGTCGCCGCCTCCGATTACCAGTACCTTCTTCCCTTTCGCGCTGATGCGTTCGTCTTTCGGGAATGTCTGCCCGGCGAGTATGCGGTTCTGCTGGGAGAGCATCTCCATGGCGAAATGTATCCCTTTCAGCTCCCTTCCCGGCACTTCCAGGTCTCTCGCCTGGGGTGTCCCCGTGCAGATACAGTATGCGTCGAAGCCTTCCGGCAGCTTCCGGAGGTCGATTTGTGTCCCTGTCCTGAACATCACCCCTTCCGCCGACATCACCGCCAGCCTCCGGTCTATTATGGCCTTGTTCAGCTTGAAGTTGGGGATGCCGAACCGCAGAAGTCCGCCGATGTATTCGTCTTTCTCGAAAACAGTGACCTCATGGCCTTTCCTGTTCAGCTGGTTGGCCGCTGCAAGTCCTGCCGGCCCGGACCCGATGACGGCCACTTTCTTCCCGTTCCGGGGGTAGGTGCCGGGCTTTACGTAGCCTTCCCGGAAGGCTGCCTCTATGACGGCCGCCTCGTCTTCGCGGATGGTGACGGGAGCATCCATGGTGAGTTTCAGCACACAGCTTTTCTCGCAGAGTGCCGGGCAGATGCGTCCCGTGAATTCAGGGAAGTCGTTGGTGAGGCTCAATATCTCGTAGGCTTCCTTCCATTTTCCCCTGTAGAGCGCGTCCTGGAATTCCGGAGGCCTGTTCCCAAGAGGGCAGGCCCAGTGGCAGAAGGGCACACCGCAGTCCATACACCTCGATGCCTGCAACTTGCGGTCGCTGGTGTTCAGGGTCTGTTCCACTTCCCCGAAGTCCAGTATCCTGTCGTGTATCGGCCTGTACCCGGCTTCCTGCCTGGGTACTGTCAGAAATGCTTTTGGATTTCCCATAGTATGCAATGTCAGTCCGACTGGTTTATTATACTCGGCGCCGGGGGATTCGTCGGACTATTGTCATGGATTCCGGAAAATCCATTTCTCATAATCCCCGGTCGCTTGAGACAGAGAGGTTTCGGAATTTTCGAGAAAAAACCGGACAGCTTCTAATAGTCCCTCTGGACTTCCGCAATCTTCTGCTGCAGCTTCCTCATCTGCTCCTCGGCCAGCACCCTCTTGTACTCTATCGGGGTCACCTGGATGAATTCATCCACGTACCTGTTCCAGTCATCGAGCATGGCCCTCGCTATCTGTGACCCGGTGTAGAGGTAGTGCTGCCTTATGAGCTCGTGCAGCTCCTTGCGGGATGTGGAGTCCTCGAGCAGGGACAGTTCCACCATCTCCATATTGCAGAAATAGTCGAATCTGCCTTCCCTGTCCCAGACATACGCGAGGCCGCCGCTCATCCCGGCAGCGAAGTTCCTTCCGGTCTCCCCGAGCACCACGACCCGTCCTCCAGTCATGTATTCGCAGCAATGGTCCCCGACGCCTTCCACTACGGCGATGGCCCCGGAATTCCTTACGGCGAAACGTTCTCCCGCCCGGCCGTTGATATAGACTTCCCCTCCGGTGGCCCCGTAGAGCAGGGTATTGCCAGCGATGGTATTCTTGCCGGCATCGAAGTCGCTCCTTACCGGAGGCTTCACGGAAATGCGTCCCCCGCTGAGCCCTTTCCCGAGATAGTCATTGGCTTCCCCCTCGAGCCGGAAACTGATGCCGTGGGCGAGGAAGGCCCCGAAACTCTGGCCGGCGGAGCCCTTGAACCGGACGTTTATCGTCTCGTCCGGAAGTCCGGCTTCCCCGTACCGTGCCGCTATGGTCCCGGACAGCATTGCCCCGACGGCCCTGTCCGTATTTGCGACAGCATATTCGAGGGAGACTTCCTTTTTCCTTTCTATGGCCTCGGCAGCCGCCTCGATTATGTCCCTGTCCCGCACGTGCTCGATGCCGTGGTGCTGGGACGAGGTGTTGTACAGCGGGCAGCCGTTGTCTATCCTCGCCAGTATCCTGCTGAAGTCCAGCTTCTCTGCCTTGCTGCCTTTCGGTGCCGGTATTGTCTCGATAAGGTCGGTCCTCCCGACAATGTCCTCGAGTTTCCTGAACCCCATCTCCGCAAGGTATTCGCGGACTTCCCGCGCCAGGAACCTGAAGTAGTTCACGGCATACCTGTAATTCCCCCGGAAGTGCTTCCGGAGCTCGGGATTCTGTGTCGCCACCCCTACCGGACAGGTGTTGGAGTGGCATTTCCTCATCATCACGCATCCGAGCACTATCAGGACAGTGGTCCCGAAAGCGAATTCCTCCGCCCCGAGCAGGGCCATGGATATGATGTCCCTGCCTGTCTTGAGCTGGCCGTCTGTCTGCAGGCGCACCTGGCCCCTGAGCCCGTTGAGGACAAGGGTCTGCTGGGTTTCGCCGAGTCCTATTTCAGGGGATATTCCGGCATACCTCATGGAAGATGCAGGCGATGCCCCTGTCCCTCCTTCAGCCCCGGATATGACTATTATGTCGGCCTTTGCCTTTGCCACACCGGCGGCGATGGTGCCCACTCCGCTCTCGGATACGAGCTTGACGCTTATGAGGGCCCGTGGATTGACATTCTTCAGGTCGAAGATGAGCTGGGCGAGGTCCTCGATGGAATATATGTCGTGGTGCGGAGGAGGGGAGATGAGCGAGATTCCCGGTATGGAGTGCCTGGTACGGGCTATGATTTCGTCCACCTTGAATCCTGGCAGCTGCCCGCCTTCTCCCGGCTTCGCGCCCTGGGCGACCTTTATCTGTATCTCTTCTGCGTTGACAAGGTACTCGGCCGTGACCCCGAAACGTCCGGAGGCTATCTGTTTTGTCTTGCTGTTCAGGGATATGCCGTCGACTGTCTCCGTGAACCTGACGCTGTCCTCACCTCCTTCACCGGTGTTGCTCCTCGAGCCGAGGCTGTTCATGGCGAGGGCCAGGGCTTCATGGGCTTCCTTGCTTATGGCCCCGAAGGACATGGCTCCTGTCACGAAATGCCTTACAATATTTTCCTCCGGCTCGACTTCCTCAAGAGGTATGGGATTTTTCCTGAACCGGAAGAAGTCGCGCAGGAATATCGGGGATTCCTTCTCGTCCGCAAGGCGGGTAAACTCCTTGAATTTCGCGTAGTTCCCGGTCCTGGTGGCGAGCTGCAGGGTGCTGATGGTCTCCGGGTTCCAGGCGTGCTTCTCCCCGTCTTTCCGGTAGGAGAACTGGCCTATGTGCGGGAGAAGCCCCAGAGGCGATTCAGGCTTGAAGCCGCTGTCGTGGAACCTGATGCAGTCCGCGGCGATTTCCTTCAGGCCTATTCCTCCTATAGTCGAGACAGGGGTGCTGAAATAGGTCCGGAGCAGTTCCTCGCTCAACCCCACCGCCTCGAATATCTTCGCCCCGCGGTAGGAACGGATGGTGCTTATCCCCATCTTGCTCATTATCTTGTAGAGACCCTTGCAGACGGCCTTGATGTAGTTCTTCTCGGCTGTCTCGTAGTTCATCTGTATCTCGCCGGCCTTCACGAGGCTGTCAAGTACCGAGAATGCCATGTACGGGTTGATGGCGCTTGCCCCGTAGCCGAGCAGCAGGGCGGCGTGCATCACCTCGCGGATTTCCCCGCTTTCCACGATGAGGGCCGTCTGGACCCTTTTCTGCACGGATATGAGGTAGTGGTGCACTGCGCTGACTGCAAGCAGGGACGGGATGGCTGCGTGTGCTCCGTCCACTCCGCGGTCGGAGAGTATGATGTAGTTCACTCCGTCGTCCACTGCCTGTTCGGCATCCTTGCACAGTCCGTTGAGGGCGGCCTGCAGCCCTGCCCTTCCTTTGGCGGCCTCAAAGAGCATAGGGAGCTTGACAGTCTTGAACCCCTTGTAGCGGATATTGCACAGGATGTCGAGCTGTGTGTTGTTCAGCACCGGATGCGGAAGCCTGACCATCTTGCAGTGCTTCTCGTCCGGCAACAGGATCTGCATCCCTACCGCCCCTATGTATTCCGTGAGGGACATGACGAGCTCTTCACGTATAGGGTCTATGGCAGGGTTTGTCACCTGGGCGAACTGCTGCCTGAAATAGTTGAACAGGAGCTGCGGCTTTTCCGACAGGACTGCGAGCGGGGTGTCGTTCCCCATAGAGGCAGTCGGCTCGGAGCCGGTGGTACACATCGGTATGATTATGCGCTCGATGTCTTCGCGGGTGTAGCCGAAGTTGCGGAGCATGACGTCGTGGTCCCTGACCTTGTTCTCGACTTTGCGCCCGCTTTTCAGGGCATCGAGCTCTATCCTGTTTTCCGACAGCCACTGGCGGTACGGCCTGGCTTCCGCAAGTTCCTGTTTAAGCTCCGCATCGTACATTATCCTGCCCTCGACGGTGTCCACAAGGAGCATCTTGCCTGGCTGCAGCCTGCCTTTCTCCTTTATCTCGTTTGGCTCGAAGCTGATGACACCGGCTTCGCTCGCCACGACCATCATTCCTGTCTTGGTTATCAGGTACCTGGCCGGCCTGAGCCCGTTCCTGTCGAGCATCCCGCCGGCATAGCGTCCGTCGGTGAAAAGCAGGGCTGCCGGCCCGTCCCACGGTTCCATGAGTATGGAGTGGTATTCATAGAAGGCCTTGAGGTCTTCGCTGATGGGGTTCTTGTCGTTGAATGACTCCGGCACGAGCATCGCCATGGCGTGCGGCAGGCTCATCCCGGACATCATGAAGAATTCCAGGACGTTGTCCAGGGACGCGCTGTCGCTCATCCCTTTCTGCACTATCGGCCTTATGGCCTTTATGTCGGGTATTTCCGGCGTGGCGAGGACGCTTTCGCGGGCTTCCATCCAGGCGCGGTTCCCCCTTATGGTGTTTATCTCGCCGTTGTGCGCCAGTATCCTGAACGGCTGTGCGAGGCTCCAGGTAGGGAAGGTGTTTGTGCTGAAGCGGGAGTGCACCAGGGCTATCCCGCTGGTGAAATATGGCTGTGTCAGGTCAGGGAAGTATTCCCTTACCTGCGTGGAGGAAAGCATCCCTTTATAGACGATGATCCTGCTTGACAGGGATACTATATAGAAGTCCTTGTCCTCGATTCTCTTCTCTATCTTCTTGCGGATGAGGTAGAGCTTCAGCTCCAGGTTCTCCCCCGGGACATAGCCGGTGATGAAGATCTGCTTGATGTCCGGCTCGCTCCCGAGGGCGTCCTTGCCGAGGATGCCTGAATTTACGGGGACGGAGCGCAGGTGCATGAGGGTGAGCCCCTCGCGCTCGATTTCCTCGATTATGATGCTGAATATCTCTGCCTGTTTCTTCCCGTCTTTCGGCAGGAAGATCAGGCCGGTACCGTACTTGCCTTTTTCCGGCACGGGGATGCCCTGCAGCAGGATGAATTCATGGGGGATCTGCAGCATTATCCCCGCCCCGTCCCCGGTCTTGTTGTCGGCTCCTTCCGCACCTCGGTGCTTCATGTTCTCGAGCACTTTAAGGGCGGAGTCCACGAGTTCGTGCGACTTGTCGCCATGGATGTTCACAAGCATCCCTACACCGCAGGCATCGTGTTCGCGGTCCGGGTCATAAAGGCCTTCAGTTCTGATTGTCGTGTCCATAGTCCGTTCCTTTCTTATAGTTTTTTCTACGGGGATAGAAAACTACACAAAGTTAGGCCAGTGGGCTTTAAGGTGTTCCGGAACAGCCTCAAAACTTACGTTAAAAAAATGTTGCCTTCCGGATTGTAACCATATTTCCGGAAGGACTTAAAATTTCAAAGGATTTTCCCCGTCTGGCTCATTGCCCTGAAGATGCTCGACTTGTCCACAGTCTCCAGCTCTGCTTCCTTTGATGAAATTGTTCCCTGGGCAGGATTGCTTCGCCGGCTATATTCCGAGTATAGCCGCCGGGCGTATGCCGAGAACCTGGCAGAGAGACCTGGCAATTTTCAATGTAGGTTCAGCCCTTCCGGAAACATAGTCGCTTATTCTGGACGGGCTTATTCCGATTTCGGTTGCCAGCTGCTTTTGTGTCCACCGGACATTTATAATTTTGAGATTAGTGTGATTTTCGCCTTTATGAATTTTGAGATTAGTGTAATTATGTGCTATCTTTGTACTTGCTAACAACATCATATATGATATTCAAAAGAAAAATATACAAAGAACTGCTGCATTGGAAGCGGACGGATGAAGGCAGAACGGCCGTACTGATACAGGGTGCAAGACGTGTAGGGAAGTCCACCATTGCAGAGGAGTTTGCAGCCAATGAATACGAGACTTATATACTGGTGGATTTTGCCGCCTGTTCAACTGAAATCCGTGATTTGTTCAATGACGTTTCCGACCTTAACCGTATTTTCATGCGCCTGCAATTTGAATACGGTGTCGAGTTGAAAGAGCGGAAATCAGTCATCATTTTCGATGAAGTCCAGCTTGCCCCGAAGGCAAGACAAGCCATCAAGTATCTTGTAAAAGACGGCAGGTATGATTATATAGAAACCGGTTCGCTCATATCCATACGCAAGAACGTCAGGGATATCCTGATACCAAGTGAAGAAACCAAGCTTTACATGTACCCGATGGACTATGAGGAGTTCAGGTGGGCCCTGGGAGATACGGCCACGATAAAACTGCTTCAGGGATGCTTTTTGAACAGGACATCCCTGGGGGACGCGACAAACCGCAAGCTGATGCGCGATTTCCGTCTGTACATGCTTGTCGGGGGGATGCCGCAGGCAGTCGCCTCCTACCTGGAGACCAACAATCTTGAAAAGGTTGACAGCGTGAAACGGTCTGTCATAACCTTGTATGAAGACGATTTCAACAAGATAGACCCTACAGGAAACGCCTCGAAGATGTTCCGTCAGATTCCGGCACAGCTGACAGGCAATGCCAACAGATACCTGGCATGGAGCGCGACTGACGGCACACGTAATTCAAGCCTGGCTGAAATCATATCTGAAATCAGAGAGTCGATGGTGGTCAACATGGCCTACCATGCCAATGATCCGGGTACAGGGAT
>JADIMQ010000040.1 GCA_017694655.1 Candidatus Cryptobacteroides merdigallinarum | reverse complement strand
CAACATCATTGACACGGCCCGGGAGGACGGGATTGAAATCGGTATTGAACAAGGGATCGAAAGAGGCGTGGAAAAAGTGGCGAAGGAACTGAAATCCATGGGGATTCCGGTCGAGACGATTGCGGCGGCTTCCGGGTTGTCGAGGGAGGACGTCGAGAGGCTTTAAATTCCGGCACCATCCAGAACAGGTCTACAAAAGATGATGACTGGTAAAAATGACGGCGGCTCGGATATCCGGGCCGCCATCGGTTTAGTATAATTATCAGGTTGAAGATTATTCTGCCGGAATATACTCCAGATAATATATATTCACGCTATTTGTTGGAGCATAAATATAGACAGTCACAGCTGATTTTGCTCCGGACAAATGCTCCTTCGTAATTTCTGCTGAAGTTTCACTTCCCTCTTTATAGCCTGGTGTCGGAGCATATCCAGTATAGATGTTCACTATTTCAGACCCATTCTTAAGAATATCTATCTTGACTTCCCGTTTTCCGTCTCCAGATGAGCCGGATCTGATATAATGCTTGATTGTTCCTGGCTTTGTTATTTTGAAAGCGATGTAATTCGCAGTAGGAATCCCGGTAGCCTCATCAGTAAGAGACCCTCCCTGAAGTTTTATTCTCGTTGATTCTGCATCCCATACGATAGCTTTCGGGTCACTTCCTCCTTTTGCGACAAAAGTCACTTCATCATCATTATTAAACTTCACAACAGAACTACTGCCGGCTGCCGCTATATCATAACCTGCCTTGTCAGCAAAATATGACATAAAATCTGTCTTTACTTCTACCGCAGCCGGATCCGAAGGAATTGAAGCATCCGGATCATAACCCGCAGGAGTCCAGGTGACAGAGAAGAAGTTAATGCCGCTGTTGTCGCTGCTCAGGCTTATGACCGTACCGGACGGAACAGACTCTGCAGAAAGGTCGAAAGTACGCGTTGTCAAAGCAGCGTCCGTCGAGCCTTTTGCCGGGGCAGGATAACCATTCTTGCCTTCTTTGCCGACATTGGTTTCGTAGCCGGCGCCGGAAGTGTATTCCTGATCTCCGATGAAGATTATTACAGGCCGCGGGTCAGACCCGGCGGAAATGGCTTCATAAGTAAGCGTTCCCGGACCAGGGACAATGAACTGGAGCGCACGTTTCGATGTACTTCCGGACCCTCCGCTATTGAATGCGTAGGCATCGGCTCCGGCAGTGTTCTTCTCGGAAACAAAACTGATTTCACTTCCGCCGGCAAGGAACTTCATATTCTCATATACGTAATCCCTGTCCGAATCACCTCCGGTAATCTCATACATATACTTGAAGACATCGCTGCCCCATGTGGTCGGTGAAGTAGACGAAACCGCTGTCCAGGCTTCTGTCTTCTCGAATGTGACGGTAGTTTCCGAAATTTCGGAGTCCTCATGATTCAGGTCGCCCTCGGCCTTGACAGCCTGCACTGCAAAGGTATAGACACCCGTAGAGAATGATGAAGGCTTGAACGTATAGCTGTTTGAAGTCACATTGACAGGGTCAGGGATGGCATTCATCGCTCCAGGCCCCGTAATAATCACATTATACGAGCCGGCTGACGGAACCTCATTCCAGGACAATGTCACTTCGGCAGCAGTATCATCACCGGAAGCGGCAGTCAATGCCAGGCCTTCAGGTGTATCGAGGACACTCGGTCCCAAAGTCGTGACATCTTCAATCCAGGACAAGCCTGTCAACGTGATAGGGCCGCAGGCGTAAAGATACACCATCGTCCTGGTATTCTCCCGGATATCGGCAAGAGGGACACGGGCACCGTTTGCATCCACAGGGACAGCGCCTTCGACAGTCGTCGAGCCTGTGGACCCGACAGTCCTGTATGCCACGGAAATATGGTCATTGACAGAGCCTGAACGGGACTGTTCGGTAGAGAGGACGACAGAGCCCGGGCCGTCCACGAGGAACGCTATGCCGCAGTCGGAAGGAGTCCCGTCCGTGGAAAGCACAGCCTCTGCAGAGAACTCCATGCCGGCGTCTGAGACCCGGATAGGGTTATCTACTATGAAGAACTCGATGTTTCCCCTGACCGTGCTGTCCTCTATCTCATCGTAGAAGGTCTCCACGTCCGTCAGGTCCCAGGTATAGCCATAATCCACGGCCGAGAGAGGCGGAACCTCCTCCGGGACATAAGGCACAAGCCACCTCGGGTCACCCGCACCGGCTTCCTCTATAAGGGCGTTGTCGATATTGAAAAGGCCGCGTTCAGCATTCTCGAACGGGTCGGAGTTTATCATGGCCCCGCCTTTGGCAATGGCTGCGCTCTGGGCAAGCTCCCCTTCACCCTTCTCGTTGATGGTGGTGGAGCCGTCCTCCTCCGGTGCCCAGGCAGTCTCCGCAATCTTGTAGAAGAAGTTTGAAGATATCGTGCTAGGGACTTTGGTCCCGCCATAGACAAAGGCCTGCTCGATATCTGCAAATATGTTGTCTGTCAACTCAAAGTACGTGAAATCTGCCTTGATACGGAAAATGCTCAGGCTCTCGGCAAATGATCCGCCTACATTATACAAGGTATTATGGTCAAACTGTATTTCCCCCACAGGGAATTCATCGATACGCATGAATGCCATGGCCGGGACACTGTTTGTAAATGTACAGTTCCTTACCGTGAAAGAGTCTATGGACAGAGCCTTCCTGATATCGAAAGCCGACTGCTGGTTCTTGTTCACCTCCTCGAAATAGCAGCCGTCAAAGAGGATATCCCCGAATGTCGCGACCTTGTTGTTAT
Organism: Candidatus Cryptobacteroides merdigallinarum; assembly: GCA_017694655.1. GTDB lineage: Bacteria > Bacteroidota > Bacteroidia > Bacteroidales > UBA932 > Cryptobacteroides > Cryptobacteroides merdigallinarum. Next base: position 39,765 of record JADIMQ010000040.1, on the reverse strand, counting down.
AGAATGCCGACTTGTTATAAGCATACAGGTTGCAGTTGATCACATCCACCGAGATCTTGTCGCCTGACTGGTCATTAATCTCGTTTATGCTTACACAGTCCGCATTGCTCGATGTCCCCTCCAGGTCGAGAGCCTCGAGCCTGAGGTAGGTTGCCCCTATGGAACTTGCCACGGAAACCGTCGACTCGACAGACTCCGGAGCATCGGACAAGACAGTATAGGAATATGCCGTACCTGCAGGGTTCAGGCTGATAGTGCCGACTACCTTCGGGTTCTTGCCGTCGGCTGATGTTTCCCCGAAAATTATGACAGGTCCGTAGACAGCAAGTTTTTCAACCTCATAATCAGTATCCGTATTGGTCAGCCTAATCTGCCTCGGCTCTACGGACTCCCCTTCCTGGGCAGTATTCTGGGACGGATCCCCGGCCTCCCCGAGCAGTCGCTCCAATGTCGCGACATCCGGAGCATCCTGCGCCTCCGACCAGTCCGGGCGTGTCCATGCCGTCACCTCGCCGCGGGTGGCATTGCCATAGTGGACCGCAAAAGTATAGAACGTCGACGCCTCAAGAGGCACGGCCCCGGTCCCGGCCCCTACCTCGAACTCCACGACAGCCCCACCGGTCACCGTGACATCTTCAGGAAGAAGATAATCCTTATATGCCCTCTCGTCGCTCGGGTCAGGGTTCGGTGTCACACGTATCCTGTCGACCTCCGTGTCGTTCTCAGGCATGGTCCAGGAGATGACTACAGATGTGGTCTTGCGCTCCTTTACCTCAACCTTTTCCACAGGGTCCTTCACCGGATATGTTGCTATAGGGTAGCCGAATATCTGCCATCTGGAATCATCTATCGCCCTGGTCTGGCCGTCAGCCTGCATGCTCTGCGCCTTGACCCTTGCGAAATAGTACTTGTCCACCTCAAGGGAGACTTTCATGGAAGTGGTGGAACCGCTTTCCCCGGCAGGGACGGTTTCAGTCCTTACAGGAGTCCCGTTCCCGAACACATCCTCGGCAAGGTCGGTCTCGCCGCCCTCGTAGATCTCGAGGACATACTGGGTCGCTCCCTTGGAATTGGCCCAGGTGAACGTCACGGTATGCCCGTCCGTCCTGTCGATGCTTGCGGTGGCGCTGCTCGGTGTGAGGCAGGCCGGAAGATTCAGTTCTTCCACAAGTTGCACTTCTTCCACGCAGCCTGAAAATACGGGCGCCAGGACAAGCGGAAGGCCTAATATCAATATTGAAAAAACTTTTTTCATAAAATCAGAATTTAAGTGTCATTGACTAAAACCCATAATCATTTACCAATGCGCCCTGGCTGCTGGTAACTGTGGTCTCGAATATCGGCCACCAAGGTACAAGATGACCGTCCACCTTCCGGGCACTCGAGCTGTAAAGCAGCACTTTCTTATCGTCGAACATACTGCCGTCACCAGGGAAATACTGTGAAGGTTCCCCTTCGGAATTGGTATATACTTCCCAGCCTGAACCTGCAGGAGGGACGTCCGCAGTCGCCTCGTTCTCATCTGCACCGAGCCCGTACATCTCAATGGTAGTGACACCGTTCCCGTCGGTCCCGTAGCGGTACCAGAGATAACGGCCCGCATAGGTAGTGTTGGTGGCAAGGGCCTTGAGAGCCGCCTCCTCGTCCTGCAGCTTTTCGTCCAGGAGGTTCCAGCGGATAAGGTCACCCTTGCGGAGGAACTCGCCCACGAATTCGAGAGCCCTTTCGTCGACTATCGCATTGAAGAAGACCTCGCCCTGGCTGAGGGAGTTCACATATGCCTCCGCCTCGTCCTCATGGCCCTTGTATGCACGTTTGCGCACCTCCATCAGGTAGTCCTTTCCGGCATTGGATTCCGTGTCGTTGAGCTCGTTGGCAATCTCCGCTGCCATCAGGAGAATGTCGGAATATCTCATCCAGACAGGTTTCACCCCGTCATCGTTCCCTCCGGTATAAGGGTTGGAAGTCATCCACTCGAAGCGGTATTTCCCGAAATACCAGTTTGCTATGCCTGCAGGATAAGGCTCCGCCGTTCCGTCGCCGTCCGGGTCCTCCCATTCGAAATTCACGCAGCTGATATCCCTGCGGACATCGTTCTCACCGTATTTCCAGTAGAGGGTAGGCACAGGTCCGGCCTGTCCGCCGCGGTTAGAGTCTGTAGGAGAGAACTGGGTCCGGCCGTTGTTGCGTACCGCGAACGTGTAGTTCCAGCGGCCGCGGGTGTTGCTGAACGGAATCACCCAGATAATCTCGTTGCCCGCGGTAAGGTCCATGTCGTTCACACCTCTCCACAGCTCCTCATAGTCCATCAGCTCGAGACCGCCGTTGACAATCACATCCTTCAGTGCGGCAAGTGCCTTGGGATAAAGGACTTCCTTGGACAGTTCAGGGTCGTCGGACTGGCGGACGCTCCCCAGGTTCTTGGTCCCTGCCAGCCCATTGTCCGGCCTGAGGGAATAGCCGGAAGCCATCAGAGCAAGACGGGCATACAGGCCTTTCGCCAGTGCGAGGCTGGCCCTGTCGGTCTTCATTGTCGCGGAACTCTGTCCCGGCCATGCCATATAGTCAAACGCTTCCTCGAGGTCACCGAGAAGCTGCTTGTAGATGACATCCTTGTCGGACTTGTTCAGGTAGATGGTCTCCGGGGTCACCGGCTCGAAACGTGCAGGGACTTCCCCGAACGCCTTGAGGAGTTCCGTATAGATGACTGCCCTCATGGTGAGAGCCTCCCCGAGCAGGGCTGCCATCTCCGGCCTGCTTTCAGGGTCACCGTAAGTCCGGATTCCGTCTATCGCGAGGTTGGCCCTCTCGATCCCGGCAAAGAGCTCGTTGTACGGTCCGTCCTGGAGGTTGAGCTGGCTGTTGTTTATGGTTATGGCATACTGCGCAATCTGCGCCTTGTCATCCTGTGTGTTTGAGATATACCACTCGATATCGGTGTTGTATCCGTACCAAGGCAGGTAACGGGCACGATGTGAGTTGGTGTGTCCGAATACCTCGTATATCGAGAAAAGCTGGTATTCGGTGAGTGTCGGGTCAGAGAACACGGACTTGTCGTCGAACGTGGACTGGGACTCCGTCGTGAGGTCACAGGAGACCATTGTAAGTCCTGCGAGGATACCTGCTCCTATAATTATTCTTCTTATGATGTTCATGACTGTGTCTTGTTTGGGATTAGAAGGTAAGGTTTACTCCGACCACATATCCGATGCTCTTCGGATAGGCAGAATAGTCAACGCCCGGCGTAAGAGGCGTGGAACGTCTCGTGTCCACTTCCGGGTCGTATCCGGAGTAGCCGGTGAGGCAGAAGAGGTTCGTACCTGTCACGTAGAAACGGAGCCTGGATATCTTCGCCTTCATCGTCAGGTGGGACGGGAGTGTATATCCTATGGTCGCAGAGGACAGGCGGAGGAAAGAACCGTCCTCGACAGCCCAGTCAGAGAAGACCGCGTTCCCGACTGCAGGGGACCAGAGTGTCGCGCCCTCGTTCATCTTTTCCAGCTGGTCAGGGTCATTGACAAGCTGCCCCGTAGTCCAGTCGACGTTGGTCCAGCGCTGTTCACCTGTCTTCATGAGGTTCCTCCGTTCGTATTTCCTCGAGGAGGTGAACTCTATCTTGTTCGCATTGTATATGTCATTGCCGAAGACATAGTTGAAGTTTGCGGAGAAGTCGATGCCGTAGAGGTAGCCGCTGAGGGAGAAACCTCCCGTCCCGAGAGGGAGCGCGTTGCCTATGACCTTCTTGTCATCGGAAGTGATCTCCCCGTCGCCGTCGAAATCCTTCAGTTTCATCGCGCCGGGCCTCAGGTACTGTTCCCCGATGATTGCACTGGCATCCGCTATGCCTTCCCTGAGGGTCCACTCGCCCTTCTCGGAGTCATAGCCGCTGAAATCGTCCACAGAATAATATCCGTCGGACACATACCCGTACATGTTCCCGAGAGGTTCGCCAGGAAGCACGACATAGTCTACACCGACTTCCGATGATGCCCAGCGGGTTTCCGAGTCAATCCTGTCCAGACCGCCGAGGTTGAGCACCTTGTTCTGGTTCAGGCTGATATTCGCGCCTACGGTAAGCCCGAAGTTGTCCCGCTCCACGAGAACGGCGTTCAGGGACACCTCAAGGCCCTGGTTCTGTACCGAGCCCATGTTCCTGTACTGGTACTCATAGCCGGACCCGGCCGTAGGGAACTGTATCAGGAGGTCCTTTGTAGTATTGTGATATACTTCTACCGAACCGTTCAGCCTGCCCTTGAAGAAGGAGAAGTCCAGACCGATGTTGTGGGAGAGGGTCTTTTCCCAGGTAAGGTCCTCGTTCGCCATGATGGTGTCGCCGCCGTCCGTGACAGTGGACCAGTAGGTGTTGCCCATGGAAATCCAGGTAGTGCTGTTGGAGGCGAAATTGAGGGCCGTCATGTTGGACGGTATGTTGTTGTTGCCCGCCGTACCGAAACTGTATCGGAGCTTGAGGTTGTCCAGCCAGCCTGAAGCACCCTGCATCCATGGCTCGTTGGATATGGTCCAGGAGGCTGCCGCCGAAGGAAAATATCCCCACTGGTTCCCCTTCGAGAACTTCGAGGATCCGTCGGCCCTCATCGTGGCGGAAACCGAATACCTGTCATCGAAAGAGTAGTTGACCCTGCCGAAGAAGGACAGGAGGATGTCGTTCGGGTCGTAGTAGTTGTTGGTGGAGATGGCAGTACCTGTGGACATGAAGTTCCAGGCCATCTCCGAATCAAAGAATTCCGGGAAGTTCTCGACCATTGACGTCAGGGTATTTGACTTGGTCACGATATATTCCTGGCCGGCCAGCAGGTCAAGCTTGTGCCTTTCGTCCTTGAACACTTCCGAGAAATTGTAGCTCAAGGTATTGGTGTTGCGGATGCGCTGCCTGTACAGGTCCTGGTACTGGGCGGCAGGCTTGTTCTTGTACTGGGCGGAATTGCCTACATAGTATGTAGTGAGCCCGTAGAAGCGGTTGTTCTCCTGGGTATAGCTGTCCAGGCCGCCTTCCACCTTCAGGTTCAGGTTCTTTATTATGTGCCAGGTAACGGCACCGTTCACCGTCCAGTTCCGGCGTATACGCTTGTTGTCGTTGTCAGCCACGGACTGGAGAGGCGGGGCGTTGTCGCCATAGTCTTCCTCGAGGTCCGAGCCTTCGATGGCTCCTGTCAGAGGTATCGGCGTGTACTGCACGGCGTGCTTGAGACGTCCGTTGCCGGAAGTGGAGCCGGAGTCGTTGATGGAGTTGGCCCCGGAGCCCATTATCAGGGTATTGGAATACCTTGCGTTTATGTCGAAGGTCAGTTCCTTTATAGGCTTGTAGGTGGTCTTGAAATTGAGGTTGTCCCTGCGGTAGGTGGAGCCGGTCATGATGGCGTTGTCCCCGAGATGTGAATAGCTGGCCGTCCACCTGACCTTGTCCGTGCTCCCGGATACTGAAAGGTTGTGGCTGAACACCCGTCCGGTATTGCCGAAGATCCGGGATATCCAGTCGTTCCCCTCGACATTCTCGTACAGGCCCATGTCCTCGTAAAGGCCGAATGCCGGGATATAGCTGTCCTCGTATTTGTCCCTGATGAGGGAAAGCTCGTACTGGTTCTTCACGAACTCATAAGGGCTCTCGACTTCAATGGCATCCTTGTTGGCCATCCATTTCTGTCCCCAGTAGGCATTGTAGCTGACAGAGAATTTCCCGCTCGTGCCTCCCTTGGTTGTGACAAGGACCACCCCGTTCGCTCCACGGGAACCGTAGATGGCCGTAGAGAAGGCGTCCTTCAGCACATCGATGCTCTGGATGTCGGAAGCGGGGATATCAGAAATGCTCTCCACGGGAAAACCATCCACTATATAAAGAGGCGAGCTGTCCTGGGTTATGGAACCTGTACCGCGGACACGTATCTTCACGTCCGCGTCGGGGTCACCCTCGGTCGTGGTTACCTGCACTCCGGCCATCCTTCCTGTGAGTGCCTCGCTGACAGAGGTCACAGGCATAGCCGCGAGTGTCTTGCTGTCCACCGAAGATACGGAACCTATCAGGTCCTTCCTCTTGACAGATGCATATCCTATCACAACCGTCTCCTCGAGAAAATTGGCATCCTCCTCCATGGCCACGTCATAGACAAGGCTGCTGCCGATATGGACTTCCTGGGTCCTCATACCTATGAATGAAAAGACGAGGACCTTGCCTCTGGCATTCTCGACATCCAGGGAATATTTGCCGTCTATGTCAGTAGATGTTCCTGTCGTGGTGCCGTCCACGAATACGGAGACTCCCGCAAGGGGCTGCCCTCCCGTATCCTTGACGACTCCCGTGATCTGCTGGGCCGAAAGCGTCATGGTGACGAACAGCCCCAGGATCAATAGATAAATTTTAGAAGCCGTGTTATTCATAAAACTTTGTGGTTAGTATTGATTGGATATGCGAAATTAATTATATGGATGTCTCGCGGCTGGCATATTTTGCCATAATGAATGGATTTTTTAACACCGGACATGCCGGCGCTAAAAAATCCATACACCAAGCCGTCTGCAGATACATCCTGCATCCCTGCCGGCCAGGGTTTACAGGGCAGTGTACACGGCACCGCTGTTCTGTGCGGCGATTATGTCCCTGACAAGATAGTGGAGATACATCTCCAGGTCGGTGTAGCGGCCCTGCGGGTCGAGGCTCTTCGCCGAGGCATCCGATACCCCGAACTCCTCCTCGAACCAGTCCGGCATCCCGTCACCGTCGGTATCGGTAACGGAGGCTGATTCATCCACGGTCGCGGCATATTCCGGCCATCCGCCGACCTCCTCCTGGGAATTGATTATGCCGTTGCCGTAGACAGCCTCGCCGGACCTTGCCTCCTCCGCTATCCGGCGGTCTACATCGTCCCTCGCATACGAGGCTCCGGAATAGTCCAGGACCTTGCCGAAGACCGCTGAAGCGGAATGGGTGCTCGTATAGCAGGTCCTGGTATCGTCCGCCTTGATGGGCAGAGGAGCCGTCAGGATGGTCACCTCCGGGTTCGGCTTCCCGGCATCCCCCGACTGGTCATGGCGGTAGATCCCGTCCGGATAGCGGTTCCCGTCGATACCCTCCGTATGGTAGTTGTCCTCCAGGTACAGTTCAGGATAGGAGTCAGCATATACCTTCCCGTCCTTCTCATAATACCAGTAGGCATCCACGAAGTACCGCCTGTCGTCCTCGGACCCTGGTCCAGGCTTGTAATAATTGCCGACGATGTTGAAATGCCCGTCCTCTCCACCGTATGTGGAGTTGCTCCCCCAATTATATATGACATTGTTGCGGTAGTCGACATTGCCCCTGTGGGTAGAGACCTTGTCCCCATAGATCTGCGGATGGTCTATACGGGCGTTGCGGCTGTTGTTGTTGGCAAGCAGGTTGTGATGGAACGACGCGTTCCTGCCTCCCCAGATGCCGCCATAGCCGTGTCCTCCCTTGGAATGCCGGGACTCGTTCAGGGCCTCCGCTATCAGGCACCACTGCAGGGTAAAGTTCCTGTTGGCGTAGAATGACGCGCATTCGTCGATGGACCAGGACATCGAGCAATGGTCTATGATGATGTTGTCATTGTATCTTCCCCAGAAAGCATCGGAACTGTCCCCAAGGTTGCTGCCTGCGTCCCCGAGCCTGAAACGGATAAACCTTATGATCACATTGCCGGCCTGTATCTCTACGGTATTGCCGGAGATGCAGATACCGTCTCCCGGAGCTGTCTGCCCGGCAATGGTCAGGTCCCCGTTAGTGATTTTCAGAGGGGTTTCAAGGTCTATGCGTCCGGCCACATCGAAGACCACTGTCCTTGCCCCGCTTGCCTCCACAGCTGCGCGCAGGGAGCCTTCCCCGCTGTCGTCGAGATTAGTGACATGGACCACACGTCCCCCGCGGCCTCCGGCTGTGTACATTCCGCCGCCTTCGGCGCCCGGGAAGGCAAGTGCCCCGAGATTGTCTTCACAGGAAGGTATCAGGAACCTTTCATACCCTTCAAGAGGAACGTCAGGCTCGTCAATGCCGGGATCTTCCCCTGGGACAGAAACCCCCGGGATTCCCTCCACAGGTTCCGAATAGCCGGACTCGCCGTCCGCCGTCTTCACCTGGACCTTGAACAGGTATGTCTGACCTGTCACGAGTCCAGTGAAAGTGATCGTGTTCTCCTGTATCAGGTTCTGCTTCACGAAAGTCCCGTCGCCCTCCTCGAGACGGGCAGTATAGTATTCCGCGCCCTCGACGGAGCGCCACGAGAATGTCAGCGAAGTCTCCCCCGCACCCGAAAGGTATACCGATGCCGGAGGCGTGACCTCCTGGGGAATCCCTGGTGTTATCTTCTCCTCTCCGCTGCATGCCGCCGCAAGGAGAAGCACTGCGGCAGCCATTATCCTGAATGAAATGTTCCTGTATGAGTTTTCCATATCTTTTCCGATTTTCAAGTCCAGGCCCGTCCCTTCCGGCGGGCACACTCTTCTGGCTGCAGCCGGCAGGCTACAGCACATCCTCCTCCGAATCTATTATGCCCGGCAGCCCTGTGACAGAACCACGGGTGGAGACCTTGCCGGTCCTGATCTGCTTTACGACACGGCTGTCAGTCCCGTCCCTGTGAAGTGAAGCCCCCGCCGACTTCAGGACCTTCTTCACCGCGGCCCTGACCGGTTCCTCCCTGACAGGATACTTCATGAAGAACGGGGATTCAGCCGAGATAGTCCTGTATTCCTCCGCATACCGGGCCATCTTCCCGTTGTCCGGCAGCTTGCCCTGCCAGTTTCCCTTCCTGACAAAGGAAATGTCATAGACATTGTCCCGGATATAGAAGGAGCCAGGTATCATTGAAGTGGACTCCGAAGTATAGACCTCGAGATAGCGTCCGTCGAGGTTCCTTGTCGCAGGCCCCGGAAGGAAGAGGTTTCCGGAAACATTGAACCAGCCCTCCTCTCCGCCGTAGATGGCCTTCATTCCCCAGTTGAACACGATATTGTTCACGAACTCCACCGTACCCCTGTGGAAGATGAGCTCCTGCGCCGAATACAGACGGGGATGGTCGAACCGCGGGTTGCGGCTGTTGTTGTCCGCCAGGATATTGTGGTGGAAAGAGACATTGCGGCCTCCCCATATCCCGCCGTAGCCGTGCTCACCCTTGCGATGGATGGAGCTGTTCAGGGCCTCCGCGATTATGCACCACTGCACGGACGCGTCGCTGAAGCAGTAGAAGGAAGCATTCTCGTCCGTAGCCCAGCTCATGGAGCAATGGTCTATGATCACATTCCTGACACGGCGCGCCCCGAGAGCGTCATTCTCATCCTTCATGGCAGAGCCCATCCGGAAGCGCATATACCTGATTATCACCTCGTCCGCCCCGACATAGAGGCCATGGTCCTTCAGTGTGACACCTTCTCCGGGGGCCGTCTGGCCGGAAATGGTGATATACGGGTCCTCGATCTTCAGGGTAGACTTCAGATGGATGTCCCCGGAGACCGCGAACTCGACAATCCGGGGGCCTTCCGCCTCCACTGCATGCCGCAGGGTGCCTTCTTCACCGCTGTCCTCCAGAGAGGTCACGACATAGACCTTTCCTCCCCTGCCGCCGCGGGTGTATTTCCCGCCTCCGTCAGCCCCTTCGAACGCAAGCTCATGCACAGGCGGCTCGTCCGTATATTTCCCGTCACGTACAGCCCTGCCGGTGTAGACATACTCGATATTTTCCGCTGCCTCGTACTCGAGGGAAGCCCAGATGAACGGCCCCACTGCCTTGCAGTCATTCTCGGTCACAGGCTCGCCGAGATAATAGTCATACGTCCCGCTCCGCATCTCCTTTCCTCCGAGACCGGCCACCGAGCAGCAGGATGTGATGGATATGGTCCCGTCAGGATTCTCCCTGACGAAAGTGTCTATGAACCTGCGGTAGAGTCCGCGTGAATAATCCCTCCACTCGGACGGCAGCCATCCCTGCCGGACACCTTTCAGGTAGGAATAGACGAACATGGCGGAAGCGCTTGCCTCCACATAATTGCCCGGCTGCCCCGGACAGTCGAGGACCTGGTACCACATCCCGGTCTCCGGGTCGGCGTATTCAGGCAGATGCTCCATCAGGTAACGGAATTTCCCGATGAGCCTGTCCCTGCCCTCATGATCTTCCGGGAGATAATCTATGGTCTCGGCAAGGGCCATCGCATACCACCCGCAGGCCCGGCCCCAGGCATGGGCGGACTGGCCTGTCAGGGAATCCGCCCAGAACATGTCCCTGGATTCATCCCAGGCATGGCGGAAGAGCCCCGTCTCCGGGTCGAAGGTATGTTCCGAAGCGACGTCGAAGTGGTTGCATATATCGCTGAAAAGGGAGTCGCGCGCGGCCTTCGGAGAAAATTTCTTCGTATATTCGGCATAGAACGGCTGGGCCATGTAGAGCCCGTCCAGCCAGACCTGGTGAGGATATATCTGCTTGTGCCAGAACGCGCCTTCCGAGGTCCGGGGCTGGGTGTCGAGCTGCTCCCTGAGCTTGCGGAGCACACGGCGGTACTTCTGGTCGCCGGTATCGTAGTACAGCCTGTAGTAGATACGTCCCGGACAGATATGGTCCAGGTTGTAGTTTTCCTTCTTGTAGGTGACCACATTCCCGTTCTCGTCAGCCATCGTGTCCGCCCAGTCCCGCACATAGTCCACGGCATAAGGGAGGCCGTACCGCCCGGCCACGTCGAGGAATGAAAGGAGCTCAAGCCCGGTAGTGTAGTTCCACTTGAGACTGCCCTGCCTGCCGTCCAGCCACGTAGCCTGCGGGTTGCGTAGCATCTCGGAATCCATCATCCTGACAGAATATGGGACACCGTCCTGGGCGGCGGATGCAGACAGGCGGATCTGCGGAAGCAGCGTCAGGGCTGCCGCCAGTGTAAGCAAATATTTCATGGTTCAACTTGGTTTATGTTCTTTCATATAATCCAGCGGCGAGACGCCGAAATGCTTCTTGAACGAGCGGCTGAAATAGCCAGGGTCGGAGAAGCCCACCTTGTAGCAGGTCTCTGACACCGAATACTGCCCGCTCCTCAAATAATATGTAGCCTTCTCCAGCCTGAAATCCTGGATAAGCTCCACCGGGGACTTTCCCGTCAGTCCCTTTATCTTGTTGTACATCGAGGTCCTGCCCATGCCCACGTATGCCGCGAGCTGGTCCACGGTCACCTCCGCATCCGCCACATTCTCCTCAAGCCATGCCATCACTTTCTTTATCAGGCTCTCGTCCCTGTCGGTGATGACTATCTCGTCCGGACGTATCTCCACCTTCGCGTTCCTCCTCGTCCCGGGCCCGTCCCCGGCATGGGAATACATGGATATGAGGGTACGTCTGCGTTCCATGAGATTGTCTATCCTCGCCGACAGGAGCTCCATTGTGAACGGCTTGGAAATGTAGCCGTCCACCCCGTACTTCATTGCCCTCAGGTGGGTGTCGTTCTCGTGACGGGCCGTAATCATGATTATAGGGATGTGGCTCGTGTTGAAGTCGTTCCTTATATGGTTGACGAGGGCTATCCCGTCCATCTGCGGCATCATAAGGTCCGTGATTATGATGTCAGGCATCCACCCCTGGTCGATAAGAGAGAGTGCCTCCACGCCGTTGGCAGCATCGCGGACCTCATACCTGTTTATCAGGGAGTTGTAGATGTATATCCTCAACTCGGCATTGTCCTCCACGACCATGACCTTCAAGGCATTGTCCGGATGGGTAGGCTTCACCTTGTACTTGCTCAGGCCGTAGGATTCAGTCTTGTCGGATGCCGCCGAGGAATCTACTATCCTGTAGGAGCCTTCGCTGAAGTGCTCCTTGCCGAGAGGCAGGCTGACAAAGAACCTCGAGCCGTTGCCCTTCTCGCTCTCCACCCATATCCTGCCGTTGTGGACATCGGCAATCTCCTTGCAGAAGGAAAGGCCTATGCCGCTGCTTGCCACCCCGTTGAACGAGGTGCCTGCCGTGGAGATGAAGGGCTCGAAGATGGCGGACTGCCTGTCCTTTGGAACCCCTATGCCGTTGTCCTTCACCATGATGGTGAAATCCTGGGCCCCGTCCTTGTAGAAGATGGCAACCTCGATACGGCCTCCGTCGGCCGTGTACTTGAAGGCATTGGATATAAGGTTGTATATCAGGGCCTCTATCCTGACTGAATCGCCCCAGACTGCCAGGGAATCCACCGAATGGGTGAGCACCAGTTCAATATGCCGCTCTATCGCCATGTCCCTGAAGTCGTCATAGACCTGCCTTACCAGCTGGACAATGTCTATCTGGCTGATGTTGAGCTGTATCTTGCCCCGGACAATGCGCCGGATATCCAGCAGCTGGTTCACAAGGGTCATCATGCGCCTGGAATTCTTGTAGACCAGGTTCACGCTGTACTCGTCCGGAGAGCCCGGCGGCATCTTGCCCTTTATGTCCTCTATGCCTCCGAGGATGAGGGTCAGAGGGGTCCGGAGCTCATGGGAGATGTTAGTGAAGAAGCGTCCCTTCAGGTCGTTCAGCCCCTCCTGCAGGGCGACGTCGTTCTTCAGCTTCACCGAAGTTATGAACATCCTGACAAGGACCAGCAGCACCCCGAGGACGACGATGCAGTAAAGGGTTATGGCCCACCACGAGGCCCACGGATGGGGCTTCACCCGCAGGTCCACGGATATGGTCTGCGGGTCGGAATAACCTTCCTCGGTAGATGCCGACACCATGAAGACATAGCGTCCGGCAGGTATCCTGGAATACGAGACAGAGGTGTTCCCGTCCGCGGCTATCCACCCCTTGTTGTAGCCCTTGAGGGTGTACGTATACTTGACATTCCCCTGTATCTTGAAGTTCAGGGAAGCGAAATCGAAGGTAAAGAAAGAATAGTCATGCGGGATGACAATCCTGCCGGACACCGGCTTCCGGCTTCCGTCCACAGTGACCCCGGAGATGACAAGACGCTTGTTCTCCGGCTCATAGGTGAACTTGTCAGGGTCCATATGGTAGACATTGTTCAGGGTGCCGAAGATGATGGTCCCGTCCAGGAGCCTTGTGCAGGTAGCCTCGCTGAATGTCGTGGAGACGACCCCGTAATACCTGGAATAGTTCACCACTGACCTGTCCTCCCTGGAGACCTTTGCGATGCCGGTCTCGGTAGAGAGCCATATGTCGCCGTTGTCGTCGTCCACCGCGGAAAGGACTATGTTGCTGCTCAGGCCGTCGGCCTTGCTCACTATGTCGAACACCGGGCCGTCCTCCTTGAAGACTATCCTGTTCAGCCCTCCCCCGAAGGTGCACAGCCACGTGTCTCCCGCCCTGTCGGTGAAAATGTATATGATGTCGTTGTTCCCGAGGGAATGGATGTCGCCTGGTATCTTCCTGACGGTGTGGAAGACAGTGAGTTCAGGATTCTCCTCGGGATAGAACCAGATAAGGCCTCCGACCGTGGCCACGAGCATCCTCCCGTCTGCCATGCAGTGCAGGTAGCGCACCTTCTGCCCCACGTCGAGAGGGTAGTCAGGGAAATGGCGGTAGACCGTATGGAAACGGTCCCCGTCCGTATCCGGAAGCACAGAAAGGCCTCCGCCGTAAGTCCCGACCCACAGGCGTCCGCAACTGTCCTGCGCGACGGAATACACGTCATCCGAGCTTAGGGAGCCCATGTCGCCGGGGATATGGACGAAATGCCTGTCCACCCGGTACCTGTCCCCGTCCTTCCGGAGCCTCAGCAGGCCGTCCCCTTTTGTACCAAGCCAGATGTCGCCCCGGTCATCCTCGAAAATGGAATAGATGACGCCGTAGCTTTCCGAACCCCGGATTTTCCGGCACGAGGACATGTCCGGGGAATAGACATAGAGCTCCCGGCTCTTTGTTGCCACCCAGACCTGGCCCCGGCTATCCGTAAGGACGGCCCTGACCTCCGCGGAAGACACCGGGTCCGAGGATTCGGACGGAGGCACGATGACCTCCACCTTCGGGGTGATGACTGTAGCCCTCTCCAGGCCGCGCTTCACCGTGGAGAACCAGAGCACGCCGGAATCGTCCACCGTATAGCAGGCCACGCCGTTCATGAAACGGCAGTCCGGATGCTCCTTGACATTGTTCAGGGGTATGATGGTGTCGGTCTCCCGGTCATAGTAGCCGAAGCCGTAGTTGTTCATCTTGATCCACAGTCGTCCGTCCTTCTCCACGACCCTCGCCAGGGTGTCGGCATAGTAGGACATGACATTGCGGCTGTGGCTGTAGTGCCTGAAAGCTGCCTTCCCCGGATTCCAGGAAGTGATGCCGGTGCGGTCGGTGACAATCCACAGGAGCCCTTCCGGGTCCGGGAAAAGATACCTGACACGACCTATGTCCCCTCTGTGGTAGGTGACAGACAGGTCTGCGGTATCGACGGAAGCGACAGCGCCATTGCGGAAGCCGACGAAAAGAGCCATCTTTTCACCCCCTCCGGTGACTGTAAGGGAGACCGCCGCCCCGGCGGTGCCGGTATCGTACCTGCGGTGGAGCCTCTCCCCGGTAGCCTTGTCGATGGCCACCATCTCGGTGGCCGAGGAAAATATTAGCCGGTTCCCGTACTCCACGAAATCAGTGAAGTCAGGGTTCCTCGAAATGATGGAAGGGACCCCGTCCCTGACTGCAGCCACACCGTATTCGGAAACAACATAGATATTCCCGGAAGAGTCCTCGAATATTTCCTTTATGTCCTTGCCGATGACTCCGTCCGATACATTGAAGAATATCTGGGGGACGAGTTCCGGACTGAGCTTGTACAGGCCTATCCCGGACAAGGCTATCCAGGCGTTGCCGGCCTTGTCGCAATGGTACATGTCCACCCTGGCCTTCGCCAGTTCCGGGCTTATGTCCCCGGGGACCGCGAGGAATTTCTCGGTACGAGAGTCGAAACGGAAGATGGAATTGTCGTAGGCCGTCACCCAGAGATAGCCGCAGGCATCTTCTGAAAGCGAGAGTATCCTGTTATGGGAAAGGTTGGAATAGTCACCAGGCTCCACGGTGTAGGTGACGAAGCGGTTCCCGTCGAAACGGTTGAGCCCGTACCATGTGGAAATCCATATATAGCCGTCACGGTCCTGCAATATCTGGCTTATGTAGTTGTGCGACAGGCCGTCTTCCGAGGAATAGTGCTCGAAAAGACAGTCCAGGGGCGCCGCGGCAGTGCGCAACGCAACCATGACAGACAGAAAAAGGGTGATGATGTATTTCCTGGTTCCCATGTTGCAGCTATCCTCAGAATACCTTGAAATACCACTCCTCCGACGGTCCGAGGACGTTTTCCGGAGTATAGTCCGCAAGCTGGCGCGGCTTCAGGAAATGCGCCCATGGCACGCGTTCGTCCCTGGAGGCCGCACCGGGCCCGTAATTACCGTATTCTGCATAGAAAGAGGTCTTCTCGGCATCCGGCTTGTCCCAGTTGTGCCAGCCCTCCTTGAGTATATGGTCCCCGAGCTCGCATCCTATGAACACGGTCCTGGCATACGGTCTCCACGGCCGTCCGAGATAGACCCTGGTGGCCTTACGGTCGTGTATGAGGCGGCAGTTGCTGAAGACATAGCCCCACTCCTGGCCCTGCGGTGTGGAGGCGGCCGTCACGTAGCTGTTCTTCTTGCTCATGATGGTGCAGTCCTCGAACCATGCCGTAGAAAAGCCGAAGATGAAGTCCGTGGTGCCTTCTATCCAGCATCCTCTGAAAAACTGCCTCTGCCCAGGGCCGAAAGTATAGACAGTGTCCTGGTTCGCGATGAACCTGCAGTTGATGAAGGCCACCCTGTCCCCGTTGACCGTTATGGCGCAGGCCTGGGCTATTTCCTTCGAGCCCCCGGCGGTGTTCTCGAAAGTGAGGTTCTCGGCAAGGAAGTCATTTGCATGGAGGAAGACGGTCGAAGTAGCGGAGGTCCCCATCTCATGGCCGGTGGAGCCTTTCTTCAAGGCATAGTCGTCCCACGAGATGACGGTTTTTACAGGGTCGTCGCCTGTCAGGTGAAGTTTTTCCTTGTTCGACGGGATAGTAAGTTTTTCACGGTAGACGCCTTCCCTTATGCGTATCTTGGTCTCGTCCTGCTTGCAGTAGTCCGGTGCGGCATCCACGGCTTCCTGCACCGTGAAGAAATCCCCGCTCCCGTCCTTGGCCACCACGAAGTCATAGTCCACGACATGGCTCCCGAGTTCAGGTATCACCTCCACTATGGCAGGCAGGAGGAGCTCCACGAGCTTCCTTGCCCCGGCCACATTGGTGTGGGTATTGTCCTCGAGCCCGTCAGGATGTCTCGGGCAGGTGCCCTTTTCAATCCACATGTAATACCTGCGCGAAGCCTCGTCCCCTATGGACTCCAGCCACTCCTGCGTTATAGTGTTCGCATCCACCACAGGCACCCCGTATTCCCTGGCAACCTGGAAGACAGCCTCCGGATAGTCCCCGTGGCAGTCCTTCTTCAGCTTCCCGTCTGAACCGAACCACCTGCGGGAGACAGGGGTGAACAGCACTGGCCTCGCTCCCTTGCCGAGGGCGAAGTCTATGAACAAGCGGAGATTCTCCTGATATTCTCCAAAAGCCGGCGCATATCTTTCAGGGTCGTCTGCCTTGGAGTCATTGTGGCCGAACTGGATGAAGAGCCAGTCTCCGGGCCGGAGGTCGGACTTTACCCTGTCCCACAGGCCCCTGCTAATGAAGCTCTTGGTACTCCTGCCGTTCTGCGCGTAGTTGACTACGCAGACAGAAGTGTCCAGATGGGAGGGCAGCCTCTGGCCCCATCCCCTTTCCGGGTTCTGTCCTGAAAGATCCTTGTCTGCCATTGTAGAATCCCCCATGAGCCTGAGGGTAATCTTTTGTCCGGAATCCTGTCCTGCGCCAGGAAGGCTCAGGAGCAGGAAGGCGGACGCAAAAAACGCAAAATATCGGTTTTTCATTTCAATATGACATTTTCATTATTGTACTGGAACACCTCCGGGGCAGCTCCGGTTGCGTCCGAACAGCCTTCAATCGTCACATTCCTGCAGTTGGCCACCACGAACCCGAGGCCTTCGCCCTGACGTATGTCCACGTCCATGAGCTCCACCCCGTCGGAGTAGCGGATATCCGCACCCCTGTCCGCTACTATGCTGCATCCGGAAATCCTGATGCCGGAAATGTTCTTCTCCGGGATGCCGTTGAAATACATGGCGCGTCCTGCCCCGTTGCAGGTGATATTGCTGATATATATGTCCCGGAACTCCGGTGTGGTCTCGTCTGCCGGAACATATTCTATGTCGTATCCGGAGGCCTGCCCGTCCGCCGCAGACTCAAGGGCCGACTTCCCGCCGTAATGAAGGTCGAACAGGAGGGGTTCGGCAGGGATGTCCGTCATCACTATGCCGTCTATGTAGATGTTCCTCACCACTCCCCCGCGGCCGCGGCAGCTCTTGAACCTGAGCCCGACATCGGTGCCGAGAAAGCTGCAGTCCGTCACGGATATGTTCTCCACCCCGCCGGACATCTCGCTCCCGACCACGAAGCCCCCGTGCCCGTGGAAGACAGTGCAGTTGTCGACTATGAGATTGCGGCAGGGTCTCGCACGGTCACGGCCGTCCTCGTCCTTGCCCGACTTTATGCAGATGGCGTCATCCCCGACGTCGAAAGTCGAGTTTATCAGGATCACATCCTCGCAGGAGTCTATGTCTATGCCGTCCCCGTTCTGGGAATACCAGGGGTTCCTGACCGTGATATTGTCTATGATGACATTCCTGCACATCAGCGGGTGTATGTTCCAGCACGGGGAATTCTGGAAAAGGACATCCTCGAGCAGGACGTTCTCGCAATTCTTCAGTCCGACCAGGACCGGCCTCAGGTATGTCTTGACCGATTCCCACTCCTCGTCGGTCTCCAGGCCCTGCGGCACGTTGAAGGCATCACTCACGATGGAGCCCCGGTATGAGGTAGAATCCGGATACCAGACCGAGCCCGTCTCGTCTGTGAACCCGCCGGAAGCAAGCAGCTCCTTCCACTGGGAGACCGTCATCTTGGACCGCTTCACCTGGCGCCACGAGTCTCCGGAGCCGTCTATCGTCCCTCCTCCCGTGATGGAGATGTTCCTCGCCCCGTCGGCATTGACCGGAGGGAGGCACCTCCTGGTGTCGAGGCCCTCGAAGACAGTCTCGATTATCGGGTAAAGGTCCCTGTCCGGGGAAAACAGTATCACTGCGTTGCGTGTGACATGCAGGTCTATATTGTCCCTGATGGTGATGGGGCCCGTGAGCCATATCCCCTTGGGCACCACGAGGTGTCCGCCGCCGAGTGACGAAAGGTGGTCTATGGCATCCCGGAAAGCATCCGTGTTCATGGCGATGCCGTCACCCTTACCGCCGAAATCCGTCAGCAGGACCTCCCTGTCCGGGATCTGCGGCCGGGCAAGCATTTCCATCTCAAACGGAAGATTCTCGTAAAGGTAATCGAACTCCGGTGCCGCGCCGCATCCCTGGAACATCAGCGACGCCAGGACAGCACAGGGCACCAGTCTTGTTATTCCCGCCTTCATGATATTGACTATGTGGTTATGGTTTCTGCAAAAATAGTCAACGGAACGGAAGCCATAGAGGATTTTTTGCCGTTTTCCAATGATTATTTGACGCTGCCCGCATTCAAGGCCCGCGTCTCCGGCGGCAGCAGGGTCCCGGAATCAGGAAAAAAAGCGGAGGGGATGCAGGAATGCATCTGTCCTCCGCAGAATTATAATTAATAGGTTATAGTTGCAAGAATCTGCTGCTACTCAACAGTGACCTTCAGCGGGTGAGCCTGGGCGTAGGCGAAATCCTTCACCATCCCGGCCCATGCCTCAGGGGATTCGATCCCGCCTTTGCTCCAGCCTGAACCGATCCATACGTCGGCACGCTTGCCAGGGGTGACCGTGTACTTGAGCACGGCATGTCCCTCAACGGTATCAGCCTCTATGTCCCCGACTGCAGGATCCGCCACGAGCCCTACGGAAATATTGCCGTCGGCATCAGGATCCGCGCTGTCGGAAGCCTTTTCGGTGAAAGCAATGTAGTGGTCCCCGTCCTCACGGGCGATTACATCGTGGAGGACAGCCCCGAGAACTACAGGAAGCTCGTCCGAGGCCGAGTTGAACCAGTTGGACACCTTTATGAAATTGGTGTTGGCATCCACGGTGAACTCCCTCTTGAGAGTGACCTGATGGCCGTTCACGTCGAAAGGCTTGTAGGTGAAGAGTACCTTGGTACGGACAGGACCGTTGCAGAGGCGGTCGTAGGTCTCGTAGTTGTCCCCGAGGACAATCTTGCCGTCGGCATAAGGGGCGAGGGCGCCGCCGCCGAGGGTTGCATCCACCTTGTAGCAGTCCATACCGTCGCCATGGTCATGGTGATAGTCGTTCAGGGCGAACCTCTTGTCCACTACCAGTGACTCTACCTTCTTTGTCCAGATATCCGGGCCGAGAGTCCGCGGGAACTCGAGTGCAGGTCCGTATACACGGCCGGCAATGCGGTTATTCTCGTAGGCATAGTCATCGAGCCTTTCAGGGACATAGCGGCTGAAGACAAGGGTGTCGTAGGCTTCACGCTCCCCGGCCTTAACAGTATAGACAGAAGAGGACTGTGCGTCCACCGTGGCCTGGAAGATGAGCTTCACCATCCCGTAGTCCTCGGTGTATACCTGGGAAGGCACCTGGACGCCTGCGGCGTCGGTAACAACGACATTCTCCGCAGTTATTTCAGGATGCCCCGCTATGATGCTTCCGAAATCAAGCTCCACAGTCTCGTTGACGCGCCCGAGATCCGAACCGTTCTCTACCGTGACCTTGATATCCTGGCTGCCGCAGGAAATCGCGAGAGCAGCTGCCATTACGGCAGCTGCACATAATACTATACGTCTCATGTCCGTCATGTTATTGAGGCTGTTTCCCGATGTATGCGAGGATACCGCCGTCCACATAGAGGATATGGCCGTTCACGAAGTCCGAGGCGGAAGATGCGAGGAAGACTGCAGGTCCCTGGAGATCTTCTGCCGTACCCCAGCGTGCTGCAGGAGTCTTGGCCACGATGAACGAGTCGAACGGATGACGGGAACCGTCAGGCTGGCGCTCACGCAGAGGAGCAGTCTGAGGGGTGGCGATATAGCCCGGCCCGATACCGTTGCACTGGATGTTGTACTCTCCGTACTCGGAAGCGATGTTCCTGGTGAGCATCTTCAGTCCGCCCTTGGCCGCAGCGTATGCGGATACTGTCTCACGCCCGAGTTCCGACATCATGGAGCAGATGTTGATGATCTTTCCGCCGCCGTTCTTGATCATGGACGGGATGACTGCCTTGGACACGATGAAAGGCCCGTTGAGGTCGATGTCGATGACCTGGCGGAATTCCTCTGCCTTCATCTCTATCATAGGGATACGCTTGATTATCCCGGCGTTGTTCACGAGGATGTTGATAGGGCCCAGGTCCTTCTCGATCTTGGCCACAAGCTCCTGTACCTGGTCCTCCTTGGTGACATCGCATACATAACCCTTGGCGTCTATGCCTTTCTCTTTATAGGATGCTATTCCTTTGTCCACAAGCTCCTGCTTGATGTCGTTGAACGCAATTTTTGCCCCCGCCTCGGCAAAAGCCGTCGCCAAGGCGAATCCGATTCCGTAAGAGGCACCTGTGACAAGCGCCACCTTACCTTCGAGTGAAAAATTTACCATAACTAAATCCTATTTAAGTAATGTTTGATTCCTGGAATATGTCTATTTGAGATCCGTGGTCGCGCAGCCGTCCATATCACCGTAGTCGAGGTTCTCCCCGCACATCGCCCAGATGAACGTATAGTTCTTGGTAGCGCAGGCGGAATGTATGCTCCACTCCGGAGATATCACGGCCTGGCCGGACTTCATCCAGATATGCCTTGTCTCGTCAGGTTCACCCATGAAATGGCAGACGGCCTGGTCCTCCGGTATCTCGAAATAGAAGTAGACCTCCATACGGCGGTTGTGGGTATGGGCCGGCATCGTGTTCCATGTGCTGCCCGGCTTCAGTTCCGTCATTCCCATCTGCAGCTGGCAAGTAGGCACGACTTCCTTCACGAGCATCCTGTTGATTACGCGGTGGTTGCTCTCCTCGAGGGTGCCGAGCTCCATCTTGACGGCCTCCGCGCGGGTTGTGAGGTGGTCAGGATAGGTGGTGTGCGCCGTAGAGGAGCAGAAATAGAATTTTGCAGGGTTGGACGGGTCCGCACTCTCGAAAGTGACCTCCCTGGCTCCCCTGCCGAGATAAAGGGCTTCCTTGTACTCGAGGGTATATGACTTGTCGCCGGCCTTCACCGTACCTTTTCCCCCGACATTGAAGATACCCATCTCCCTTCTTTCGAGGAAATATCCGGAACGGAGGATGTCGATAGGCTTGAGCCCGAGAGCCTCCTTGACAGGCATAGCCCCTCCGGCAATCATCCTGTCGTGCATGGTGTACACAAGGTTGATCTCGTCAGCGGAGAACACCTTCTCTATGAGGTAGTTCTCCCTGAGCTTGGCCGTGTCGTAATGTTTGACGTCCTGCGGATGTGCCGCATACCTTACTTCACTGTTAATTTTCATAATTATAAAGTTTAAACTGTTTCCTCCAAACCGGAATCGCCCGAAAAAGAATTTACTATTTCTGACGATTCCACTTCAGATGCGGATCCGGAGGCAGAGATACGGCCGTTCAAGGCACGATACCGAATCCGCATTAAAATCAGTCAAAAATAGTAAATTTTATTGTAACGGCAAAATTTTTACCTTTTTTCCGTTCCCGTTCACGACAACGGTACGGGACGGCCAGCCCGTGCCGCACCCGTCCCCGGAAATACCTCACACACAAGGGGAGCTACAGGGTGACGCCAGTCTTGAATATAGCGATCTCCGAATATCCGGACCTCTCGTTGCAGACACTCTCCCCGGAAGCGACAGACAGGACATGGTCTATGAACTCGTCGTCCACTGAAGCGGCAGGCTTCCCGTCAAGTATCACCCCTGCATTGAAATCAATCCAGCCAGGCTTGGAGGCCGCCAGACGGCTGTTCGTGGATATCTTCATCGTAGGCACGAAGGTGCCGAAGGGTGTACCCCTTCCTGTAGTGAAAAGGACTATCTGGCAGCCGGAGGCGGCAAGGGCCGTGGCCGCCACAAGATCATTGCCCGGAGCACTCAACAGGTTCAGTCCCGGAGTGCGCAGCCTGTCACCGTATTTCAGGACATCCGTCACCGCAGACTTCCCGGACTTCTGGGTACACCCGAGAGATTTCTCCTCGAGGGTGGAGATGCCTCCAGCCTTGTTTCCAGGGGAAGGGTTCTCGTAGACCGGCTGCCGGTTCGATATGAAATACTCCTTGAAATCATTTATCAGGCTGACTGTCCTGGAAAAGACCTCCTTGTCTCGGCAGCGGGACATGAGGATGGTCTCGGCCCCGAACATTTCCGGGACTTCGGTCAGGACTGTGGTTCCGCCCTGGGACACTATCCAGTCGGAAAACCTCCCGAGGAGCGGATTCGCCGTAATCCCGGAAAAGCCGTCTGAACCGCCGCACTTCAGGCCCACCTTCAGTTCCGATACGGGAATCTCCTCCCGCCTGTCACCGGCGCATGCCTCAGCGATTTCCTCCAGTATCCGGACTCCGGCCTCCACCTCGTCCCCTTCTACCTTCTGGCACTCCATGAACCGTATCCTGTTCCCGTCCACCGGCCCGACAAGGTCCATGAAGGCCCGGAGCTGGTTGTTTTCGCAGCCGAGGGCCACGACAAGCACCCCTGCCGCATTCGGATGCCGGACCATGTCCGCAAGTATCTTCCGCGTGTTTTCATGGTCGTCACCAAGCTGGGAACAGCCGTAGTTATGGGTGAAGGCACTCACTCCGTCAATGGCAGGATAGCCCGGGAGCAGGGGCCGGAAGCCGCGGACTATAGCCTCCGCCACTCCGTTCACGCACCCGACCGTAGGTATGACCCAGAGCCCGTTCCTTATTCCGGCCTGGCCGTCACTGCGCCTGTATCCTTTGAAAGTTGCCACGGCGGCAGACGCCGCGACTTCTGCGGGAATGGGCTCGTACCTGTACTCGAGAAGGCCTTCAAGGTTGGTCTTCAGCACCCTGTGGTCTATCAGCCCCCCTTCCGGGATATCCTCGGCAAGGTGTCCTATAGGATAGCCGTACTTTATGACATTGTCCCCCGCCCGGAGATCCTTCAAGGCCATCTTGTGCCCCGCAGGTATATCCGAGACTGCCGTCACCTGCCTCCCGTCGACATGGCAGGACTCCCCCGCCGGCACGTTCGACACCGCCACCGCGACATTGTCCGCCTGGTTTATCTTGATTACAGCGGCCATGGTTCAGCACACTACGGATTCGACTGCAGCCCTCATGCCCCGGGACTGTATCAGGGAGAGCTTTTCCTCAAGCATCGCGGTGAGCCCTGGAATGGCGTTCAGGTCCTCGCCCCAGATGGATTCAGCACCGAGCACGCCCCTGGCGACCACGGACACATCCCCGGAGGCCCAGAGTTCCTTCAGGAGGGAGATGACTGCAGCGTCGTCGGCCGGCACAATCTCCACATCCCCGCGTCTGCCTCCCTTATAATATGTAATGATCCCGGCAAGACCGAGGACAAGTCCCTGCGGAAGCGTCCCTTTCCTTTCAAGGTACTTCTTCAGCCCCGGCAGGTCCCTCGTCCTGAACTTCGGGAAGGAATTCAGCATGATGCTCGTCACGAAATGCTTCACATACGGGTTGACGAACCGCTCCAGGACGGCGTCCGCGAAATCCTTCAGTTCCTCTTCAGGGAGGTCCAGGGTGTGCAGGAGCTCATCGTACATCACCTTCCGTACGAACTTGCCCACAAGAGGGTCTTCCACGCACTCTTTCACGGTATCCAGCCCCGAAAGGTAGCCTACCGGGGAGAGTACGGTGTGCGGTCCGTTGAGCAGGGTAACCTTACGCTCATGGTAAGGAGCCTC
The DNA here is from genome assembly GCA_017694655.1 of Candidatus Cryptobacteroides merdigallinarum. GTDB lineage: Bacteria > Bacteroidota > Bacteroidia > Bacteroidales > UBA932 > Cryptobacteroides > Cryptobacteroides merdigallinarum. The sequence goes on along the minus strand of JADIMQ010000040.1, from coordinate 15,826 downwards.
GCTCGGCACGAAGAGCACGTTCAGCCCTGCCTTGTCTGCGGGGAATTCCCTGGCCACGGATTCCGGGGCCTCTATGACCCAGAGATGGAATATCTCTGCCTTGACAACAAGCCTGTCCTCATAGCCGGCCCGGGCGAGGAGAGAATCTATGTTATCCTTCGGATACCCGGGAACAATCCTGTCCACCAGGGTGCAGTAGACCCCGCAGGCATTCTCGAACCAGGCCCTGAAGGCGTCGCCGAGGTTCCAGAGGTCGATATAGCGGTGGATGCATTCCTTCAGGACCTTCCCGTTCAGGAATATGAGCTCGCAAGGGAAGATTATGAGCCCCTTGGACATGTCGCCCTTGAAATGCAGGAACCTCCTGTACAGGAGCTGCGTAAGTTTCCCGGGATAGGAGGATGCCGGACGGTCCTCGAGCCTGCAGGCAGGGTCGAAAGCTATACCGGCCTCTGTGGTATTGGATATGACAAAACGGATGTCAGGATTTTCCGCGAGGGAAAGATAGCTGTCGAAGTCCCTGTACGGGTTTATGCCCCTGGTGATCACGTCTATCATGTCGAGGGAGTCCACCGGGGTCCCCTTGTCTATGCCCTGGAGATTGAGGTGATAAAGCCCGTCCTGTCCGTTGAGGACATCGACCATGCCTTTGTCTATCGGCTGCACCACCACTACGCCTGCGTTGAAGTCCGAGGCTTTGTCGGTTTTCCAGACAATCCAGTCCACGAATGCCCGGAGGAAGTTCCCCTCCCCGAACTGGATGATCTTCTCCGGATACTTCACAGCCTTGGCTGTTGTTCTGTTCAATCTTTCCATTGTCTTGATTTTTAATGATTCCGATTCTTGTAAAAGGGCCCTTGACAGCCCGGCTCTACGGGCCTGCCGGGGCCCGGTGCGACAAATGTAGCATTTTTCCGTGTTCGTTCACGGGGTTTTTATTATATTTGCGTAGATTTGTCAAATAGTGACTGCTTTTTGAAAATTTTTGAAATCCGGCGAGGACGGATACGGCGATATTTGCAGACAGCATGCCCATTGGCAAAATATCTTGCGATAACCAATAATATCTATAGTACGAAATGGACAAAATCTTCTCAAAAGTAAAGGAGAACATCGAAGGTCTGATCGACAGGAAATTCATCAACGACGACTTCATGCTCACAAATGACTATGCACGTGAACTGTATCACGAGAGCGCGGAGAAAATGCCTATCATTGACTACCACTGCCACCTTGTGCCGAAGATGATCGCGGAGAACTACCAGTTCAAGGATCTCACGGAGGTATGGCTCGGAGGGGACCACTACAAATGGAGGGCGATGAGGGGCAACGGCATCCCGGAGGAGTTCATAACTGGAAACCGGAGCAGCTACGAGAAGTTCGAGAAGTGGGCGGAGACCGTCCCATATACTATGAGGAACCCGCTCTACCACTGGACGCATCTTGAGCTCGCACGTGTATTCGGGGTGTACGAGCAGCTCAATCCCCAGACGGCAAGGCAGATTTATGACACCTGCACAGAGAAGCTGCAGACGGAGGAGTACAGGGGACAGGCCCTGATGAAGATGTTCAATGTAAAGGTGGTATGCACCACCGACGACCCGGTGGACTCCCTTGAGTGGCACAAGGCCATACAGGAGAAGCCTTTCGGGGTGAAAGTGCTGCCTGCATGGAGACCGGACAAGGCCATGGCAATAGAGAAGCCGGAACAGTACAGGGACTACATTTCCAGGCTCTCTGAAGTTTCAGGAGTGGAAATATCTTCATATGCCGACCTGCTGGACGCCCTGCGCAGGAGGCATGACTTCTTCGGCTCCATGGGCTGCCGCCTTTCGGACCACGGTCTCGAGAATTTCTATGCAGAAGATTTCACGGACGAAGAAATCGGCAGGATATTCAGGAATACCCTGGAAGGGAAGATACCTTCCAGCGAGGAGGTGCAGAAGTTCAGGAGTGCCATCCTGCTCGACTTCGCGCGCATGGACTACGAGAAAGGCTGGGTACAGCAGTTCCACATCGGGGCCATAAGGGACAACAACACCAGGATGTTCAACCTGCTCGGGCCGGACACCGGCTACGATGCCATCCACGATGTTTCCTGTGCAGCCGCCGGACACAAGTTCCTGAACAGGCTCGCCATGGAGGACAAGCTCACAAAGACCATCCTTTACAACCTCAACCCAAAGGACAACGAGGTCCTCGCCACCATGGCCTACACCTTCAACGACGGTTCCGTGGCCGGGAAGATGCAGCTGGGTTCCGGCTGGTGGTTCCTCGACCAGGAAGGCGGCATGCGCAAGCAGATGAACGCCCTTTCCGCCCTTGGCCTCCTGAGCCGTTTCGTAGGTATGCTTACAGATTCACGGAGTTTCCTCTCCTACCCGAGGCATGAGTATTTCCGCAGGATCCTGTGCAGCGTGATAGGTGAGGATCTGGAGAAAGGGAAGCTGCCGAGGAGTGAGATGGGGTTCATTCATCAGATGGTGAAGGATATTTCGTATAATAATGCGGCAAGGTACTTCAACTTCTGATGCGGTTTGTCAGGACGGGCGGGGTGCGGCGTTGCGGCCGGATTCCTGAATCCTCACATACCGCAGTATGCTCCGGTCCAGGACCCGGCCGCGCCTTGCAGACCGCCCGTCCTGACAAACCGCACCTGGCAAAAAAAACGAGATCCGGACGATGCACATTCGTCCGGATTCTTAATTTCTGTCTTCACACAACGGAAGGGAGTTTACTCTCGTAAATGACCGACCCTGAATCCCGCCTGAAACGACGCAGTCCGCCCGTTATCCCGCGCCGGACTATTCCATCAACTTCTTATACCTGAACCTCTTCGGCTCCACACTCCCCATCCGCATCTTCTTGTTCTCCTCATATTCGGAATAGGAGCCCTCAAAGAAATAGACCTGGGAGTCGCCTTCGAACGCAAGGATGTGGGTAGCAATCCTGTCAAGGAACCACCTGTCATGGGAAATCACGACAGCGCACCCGGCAAAATTCTCCAGACCTTCCTCGAGGGCACGGATAGTGTTGACATCCACGTCATTGGTAGGCTCGTCGAGAAGGAGGACATTGCCTTCGTCCTTGAGGGTCAGGGCAAGGTGGAGGCGGTTGCGCTCACCACCGGAAAGCACGCCGCAGAGCTTCTCCTGGTCGGCACCGGAGAAATTGAACCTGGAAACATAGGCCCTGGCATTCACCTCCCTCTTGCCGAGACGGACAAATTCAGAATCCCCGGCGATTGTCTCATATACGGTCTTTTCCGGATCTATGCTCTTGTGCTGCTGGTCGACATAGGCTATCTTCACGGTATCGCCTATCTCTATGCTTCCGGAGTCCGGCTTGTCATATCCCATTATAAGACGGAAAAGGGTAGTCTTCCCGGCCCCGTTTGGACCGATGACCCCGACTATGCCGGCAGGCGGAAGGACAAAGCTGAGATGCTCGAACAGCAGCTTGTCCCCGTAGCCCTTGGAGACATCCCGGAAGTTTATGACCTTGTTTCCGAGCCTCGGTCCGTTCGGGATGTATATCTCGAGTGAAGCCTCCTTTTCCCGGCTGTCCTGCTCCGCGAGCTTCTCATAAGCCCCGAGACGGGCCTTGGACTTCGACTGCCTGGCCTTCGGGGCCATCCTCACCCACTCCAGCTCCCGCTCAAGGGTCTTGCGGCGCTTGCTTTCCTGCTTTTCCTCGATGGCCAGCCTGCGGCTCTTCTGGTCGAGCCAGGAGGAATAGTTTCCTTTCCACGGGATGCCCTCTCCCCTGTCGAGCTCGAGAATCCACCCGGCCACATTGTCCAGGAAATACCTGTCATGGGTTACCGCTATCACTGTGCCCTTATATTGGTGCAGATGGGCCTCGAGCCACTGTATGCTCTCCGTATCCAGATGGTTGGTAGGCTCGTCGAGCAGCAGGACATCCGGCTGCCTCAGCAGCAGGCGGCAGAGGGCCACCCTCCTGCGCTCACCTCCGCTCAGGTTACCGACCTTCGCATCCGCAGGGGGACACTGCAGGGCATCCATGGCCCTCTCCAGTTTCGAGTCTATCTCCCAGCCCCCGCAGTGCTCTATCTTCTCGGTCAGCTCGCCCTGCCTCTCTATGAGTTGCGCCATCTCCTCGTCAGTCATAGGCTCGGCAAACCTGAGGTTCACCTCCTCGTACTCCTTCAGCAAGTCCACCACCTCCTGCACACCTTCCTGTACAACTTCAAGGACAGTCTTGTCATCGTCCATGCGAGGCTCCTGCTCCAGATAACCGACGGAATACCCGGGAGCCCAGACCACCTCTCCCTGGTACGACTTCTCCACCCCGGCTATGATTTTCAGCAAGGTGGACTTTCCGGAGCCGTTCAGGCCGATGATCCCGATCTTGGCACCGTAGAAGAATGAGAGGTAAATGTCCTTCAGTATCACTTTATTGTTGTGCGGCAAGGTCTTCCCTACCCCGTTCATGGAAAAAATCACTTTCTCGTCTGCCATATAGAAAATTTTTCATTGTGAACATACCGGGCCGCCCGGCCCGTCTACAGTCCGCAAAATTAGCAAAATCAGCATATCAAACAAAACTATAGCGGCATTTCGTCACAGATGCCCTTCCTGCACCTTCGGCACCAGTCCCCGGGAGTCTCGTCCATGAAATAACGGAAAGAAATGTTGAAGGAAGTCACTGAATTGAATCCGGAGAGCTGCGCCAGCTCGGACATCCTCAATCCCTGGTTCCTGCGGAACAGGACCATGGCATACCTCACCCGGTGGCGGTTAACATACTGGCAGAAATTAAGGCCTGAAAAACGCTTCACAGCCAGGGAGACGTACATCTTGTTAGTGTAGAGGAGCTGTGCCAGACCGGTAATGGACACATATCCCTCCAGATAGGGTTTCTCGGTCTGGAAATAGTTCTCTATCCTGGCATATATATCCGCCAGGGTTTCCTCCATCCTGCTTTCCACCCCGGAGGCTTTCCCTCCTCCGCCGCAGGACTCGCCGGGTCCCTCCGAAGGAGAAGGACCCTCCACCGTCCGTTCCGCGCCTCCGGCCCCACAGCAGCGGACTCCGGCGAAACTATTTCTGAAGGAACTGTAAAAAAGGAAAGCCATGTAAGTGAAGGAAGACAGGCCAGATACAGCCGATAGTAAAAGAATAGGTTTCATCTTTAGATTTTTAGTGATATAGTTTACAAGGCAAAAATACAAAATAACCTCTCCCTGAAAAAGTCCCGGAGAGAGGTATGCCTCATGTTTTTCTCTTTTTTAAAGAAATTGCTCTTTTTTACATCCTGGGCAGATTCAGCCGGCCGACAGGAAATCACATGTTTCCGGACTCGTCTCCAGATTTCCTCTTTCCTGTGCGCCCTCCCCCTTTCAAGGTATCGAAGCCGAGCCCGTAGACACCCATGACATTAGACACGGATATGAAAGCCTTGGGGTCTATCGCCTTCACATAACGGAGAAGGAGGTTCAGGTCCGTCTTCCTCGCCAGTATCATGAGGATGTCGCTCTCGGACTTGGTGTACCAGCCCTCCGCCTGAATCCTCGTGACGCCACGCTTCATCTGGACAGTGACGGCATCGGCAATCTCGGCGTATTTCTTGGAAAAGATGAACACCTGTACAGACTGTTTTGTACCCGAGAGGAAGAGATCTATGGTATAGCCGTTCACAGTGATAAGGATAAGTCCGTATATCGAGGTCGCCAGCTTCTCCGGGAAAGGTACCGGGGTCTGGGTCCCGACATAGTACGACGGGAAGACCATGGATGAGAGAATGATGACGACATCCATCAGCAATATCAGCTTGCCCGGTGAGACATTCCGGTATTTGGCCACGATCAGGGCTATTATGTCCGTACCGCCTGAACTCCCTCCCTGCGAGATGGACATGCCGATGCCGAAACCGGCCATCACCCCGCCGATTATAGTGGAGAGCATCTTCCCGTTGGATACCGCAAGCTCCTGGGATATCGTATCCGGGATCAGCGGAGGTATGACATTGAGCAGCACGGAGGTGAATATTATGGCGTAGATGGTCTTCCTGCCGAACCCCGTCCCCATTATCTTGAAGGCAAGGAGGAGCAGCAGGAAGTTTATCGCCAGATAGGAATATCCCATGGACAAGCCTGTAGCATAATATATTATCGCGCTAATACCGGAAACACCTCCGCCTATCAGGTTGTTCGGGATAAGGAACACGGCCCATCCCATGACATAGCAGAGAAGGCCAATGGAAATAAGGGCGTATTCCTTAAGCGTGGTCCAGACCGTTTTCTTCAGCACTACCATTTTTCTTATCCTTGTTTTTCAGTTTGATGCCGGTCTTTATCTCCTCGAACCCTTCCCCATAGACGCTCGTGGCGGTGGATACCGAAACGAAAGCCTTGCTGTCTATACGCTTTATGGCCCCGACAATCTGGTGCAGCTGCGTCTTCCTCGCCACTATCAGCAGGACCTTGCTGTCCTCCTTGGAATACCAGCCCTGGGCGTACAGGGCCGTCACTCCCCTGTCCATCTCCTTTATTATGAAATCAGCCACTTCACTGTACTTCGAAGAAAAGACAAGCACCTGCACGGAGGACTTGCGGCCCAGCAGCACGGCGTCTATCATGAACGAGAATGTCACCATGGTGGCATATCCGTATATCATGTCCTCCACGGTCTTGCCAGGAATCAGCAGAACGGAAGCGATGATGAAGAGGTCAGAATAAAGGTAGACCTTGCCGGGGGACACCGGCCAGTACTTGTTCACAATCATAGCCGCGATGTCAGTTCCCCCGGAACTTCCGCCCCTTAACAGGACTATGCCTATACCCACGGCCTCGACTATGCCGCCGACAACGGCCACAACGAGCCTCTCGTCGAAATGGGCCACGAGCGAAGGATACTCCGGAAGCACCTTGAACAGTACGGTAGACAGCAGTATTACATATATGGTCTTGAACCCGAAGGCCTTCCCCAGGGCAAGGAAGCCGAGTATGAGCAGGATTGCATTCAGGACAAAGAAGGAATAGGAGACAGGGATTCCCGTGGCAAAATATATTATGGTACACAGGCCCGTCCCTCCCCCGCTGGCGATGCCGTTGGGGATAAGGAAGGATGTCCATCCGAGACAGTACAGGATGGTACCGAAAGTTACAACGCCGTAATCCCATATTACGGACAGGATTCGTTTAGCTGGCAGCATGGCGGGTCATCGGATGGTTAGCGTATCACAATATTCACTATCTTCCCGGGCACCACTATCACCTTGACTATCGAGGAGTCACCCACATACTTGCCCGTGAGCGGGCTGGCCTTGACGGCAGCCTCCACCTCCTCCCTGGACATGGACTTCGGGAGCTCCATTGTGAAGCGGGTCTTCCCGTTGAAAGACACGGCGTAGGTGCAGCTGTCCTCCACGGTATAAGCCTCAACATATTCAGGGAACGAGGCGAAGGAAATGCTTTCCTTGTGCCCCAGGGCCTCCCAAAGTTCCTCCGCGATATGAGGTGCGAACGGGGAAAGCAGTATGACGAGAGGTTCGAGTATCTCCCTTTTGCTGCATTTCAGTTCATAGAGCTCGTTCAGGGCTATCATGAATGCACTCACCGTGGTATTGAAGGAGAAGTTCTCTATGTCGGCCTTCTCCTTCCCGATGAGCTTGTGGAGCGTCTTCAGCTCGGCCGGGGTGGCCTTCCCGTCCGTGACGATGAAGCTGTCCCTGTCATAGAACAGCCTCCAGAACCGCTTCAGGAACCTGTTCACCCCGTCGATCCCCTTGGTGTCCCACGGCTTCGACTGTTCCACAGGCCCGAGGAACATCTCGTACAGCCTGAGCGTGTCCGCACCGTAGGTGTCGCAGATCATGTCCGGGTTCACAACGTTGAACATGGATTTGCTCATCTTCTCTATGGCATAGCCGCATATATATTCCCCGTCCTCGAGGATGAATTCCGCGTCAGCATAGTCAGGCATCCACTTACGGAAGGCGGCGATGTCCAGCCTGTCGTTGTGGACGATGTTCACGTCGACGTGTATCTCCGTGGTCTCGTAGCCGTCCTTCAGCCCGTACGACACGAATGTGTTCGTGTTCACTATCCTGTAGACGAAGTTGGAGCGGCCCTGTATCATTCCCTGGTTTATCAGTTTCCTGAACGGCTCCTTCTCGCACACATAGCCCAGGTCATACAGGAACTTGTTCCAGAAGCGGGAGTAGATGAGATGGCCGGTGGCGTGCTCGGTACCGCCGACGTAAAGGTCCACGTTGCGCCAGTACCTGTCGGCCTCTTCGCTCACGAGCGCCTTGTCGTTGTGCGGGTCCATGTACCTGAGATAGTAGGCACTGCTGCCGGCGAACCCGGGCATGGTGCTCTTCTCGATCGGCCAGCCGTCATAGGTCCAGTTTTCCGCACGCCCGAGAGGTGGTTCGCCGGATTCGGTAGGAAGATACCTGTCTATCTCCGGAAGCTCGAGAGGAAGACTGTCCTCCGGCATTGGAGTGGCGACACCGTCCTTGAAATATACCGGGAAAGGCTCTCCCCAGTATCTCTGGCGGGAGAATATGGCATCCCGGAGCCTGTAGTTTACCTTCCTGTGGCCCAGCCCGTTCTTCTCCACGTATTCGATGGCTGCCGGAATAGCCTCCTTGACAGTCATCCCGTTGAGGAAGCCGGAATTGCACATTATGCCGTCCTTGGCATCGAAACTGCTCTCGCTGACGTCACAGCCCTCGATAAGAGGGATGACCGGAAGGTTGAAGGCCTTTGCAAAGGCATAGTCCCTGCTGTCATGCGCCGGGACAGCCATGATGGCCCCCGTGCCGTAGCCGGCAAGGACGTATTCCGATATCCATACCGGGACTTTCTGTCCTGTGAGCGGGTTGACCGCATAGGAGCCGGTGAAGACGCCGGTAACCTTCCTTGTCTCCGCAATCCTCTCCCTCTCCGTCTTCTTTTTCGCCATGGCGAGGTATTCCTCGACTGCCGCCTCCTGTTCCGGGGCAGTCAGCTTCTCCACCCAGTCGCTTTCCGGGGCAAGCACCATGAATGTAACACCGAAGACGGTATCTGCCCTCGTCGTGAATATGGTGATGTCGTACTCCCTGTCCCCGTTATAGGCCTTGAACACAATTTCCGCACCCTGCGAACGGCCTATCCAGTTCCTCTGCATATCCTTTAGCGAGTCTGTCCACTCGAGCCCGTCGAGGTCATCGAGCAGTCTCCCGGCGTATGCCGATACCCTCAACTGCCACTGGGTCATCTTCTTCTGCTCCACCGGGTAGCCTCCGCGGACGGAATACCCTTCCTTCACCTCGTCGTTGGCAAGCACAGTCCCGAGCTTCGGGCACCAGTTTACTGACGTCACGCCCTGGTATGCTATACGGTAGTTCATAAGGACATCCGACTTCTCCTTGTCCGACATGGCATTCCACTCCCCGGCCGTGAAGGACATCTCCTCCCCGCAGGCTGCGTCAATGCCGGCCGTCCCGTTCCTGGAAAACGCCTCCTCGAGTTCGGATATAGGCCTTGCGGACTGCCTTGAATTGTCATAATAGCAACCGAACATCTTCAGGAAAGCCCACTGTGTCCATTTGTAATAGGCAGGGTCACAAGTCCTTACCTCCCTCGACCAGTCGAATGAGAAGCCTATCCTGTCGAGCTGTTCCCTGTAGCGGGCTATATTCTTCATGGTCGTCACGGCCGGATGCTGCCCGGTCTGGATGGCATACTGTTCGGCAGGCAGGCCGAATGCGTCGTACCCCATCGGATGGAGCACGTTGAAGCCGCACAGGCGCTTGTACCTGCTGTATATGTCGCTCGCTATATACCCGAGGGGATGGCCGACGTGCAGTCCGGCCCCTGAAGGATAGGGAAACATGTCCAGTACATAATATTTAGGCTTCGACTCATCTTCCGTAACCTTGAAAGTCCCGTTGGCGGCCCAGTATGCCTGCCATTTCTTCTCTATTTTCTTGAAATCGTATTCCATATCCTGAAACTTGTATGCAATATTATATAATATGTATCCGGGAAATTACCGGATGCCGAATCTCTTCCTGTCGGTCTTCCTGGCCAGCCTGAACTCCACCGGTATTGTCATGGAAGTGCTCACCTTCTCCCCGCGCAGACGTCCCGGACGCCATTTAGGTGATGCGCTCACGACCCTGACGGCCTCCTCGTCGAGGAGAGGGTCCACGCTCTTCGCCACCTTCACGTCCCTCACCTTCCCGTCCTTGTCTATGACGAAGTTCACCTGGACAGTGCCCTGTATACCGTTCTCCACGGCCTCCGGAGGATACCTGAGGTACTGGTAAACCCATTTCTCCAGGAACTGTCTCGGGTCCGCGCTGTTCAGGAACATTGGCCTCTGGTCACAGTCGTAATACGCCACAACCCCTTCTGAAGTCCTGTCCTTCTTCTCCGCGACGGGCTCGTTCCTGAAAGCAAGGTCCCTGTCCGTGTTGGCCAGCTCGAGGACAAAATTATAGACATACTCGAGCTCCCTCTCCATCATGCCGAAATCTATGATGGAATAAGTGTCCCTCGGGGTATTGTGCTCCGGATATCTCCCCGTAGTGAAGTGCACCGCAGGTATTTCCTTGGAATAGAAGGCCCTGTGGTCCGAAGGATAAAGCTCGTCGGAACGGAGCTCGGGATATACCGGCTGCAGCTTCCCGGACAGGGTGGATATCATCGAGTTCAGGTCCGTGTTCGATGCGGTATAGGCATAGAAGCCTTCATTGCCCGTCCCGAGCATATCCAGGTTCACCATGGCCTCTATCAGCCCGGAATCCGAAAAGGACCTGTTCAGGAAATACCAGGCTCCCGCAAAGGTTTCCGAAGAAGCCCCGAAGCCTATAAATATCACGGACCTCCTGAATATCAGGGAGTTCGTGGAAACCATCCGGGCAAGTTCGAGCATCATGGCCACGCCGGAGGCGTTCCCGTTCGCCCCGGCATATATCTGTGTCACCTGCCGCCCGTCCACCGTCATGACATTGGTCCCGAGGTTGTCCATCCTGGCCCCGACCACGATGTACTTGTCTTTCAGGGACGGGTCATAACCCTGGATGAAGCCGTACACATTGCGCGAGGCAAGGGTGTCGCCAGGTGTACGCGAGATCCCGAAGACCTCGCCGTCCCTGGGGGTGAGCATCTCCACACCATATTCCTTGAGCCGGTCGTAGACATACACGGCCACGGCCTTCTCACCCTCCGAACCGGCCTTCCGGCCCTCGAAGGATGCCGATGTAATATATGAGACGTGCTTCTTGAAAGAAGACACGGTCTCGCTGTCATACAGACCGGAATATGCGTCATCCGGCCCTGCATATTGTGCGTTCGCCGCAAGGCAGGAGAACGCCGTCAAGAGCATTGCGGCTGATATGCGGATATCCATACTTTCTCCGTGGTTTTATTCGTTTACAAGGATCCAGACATCGTCCGGACAGAATTCTTCCGCCCTCACGGCCTTCAGGGACGAGAAAGCGTCGCGCAGATTGTTGGCAGGGGATATCGCGATGGCATTGAAGCCGTTCCGGAAACTGACGAGGATAGGGCTGTAGCCTTCGGCACTGACCTCGGAGAAAAGGGCTTCAGCATTGTGGCGGCTCTTGAAAGCTCCCACCACTATATAGTATCTTGAATCCAGCTTCGTAGTGAACAGGCCCCCGATATCGGAAGGGTTCAGCACCGTCCCCTTCAGCTGCGAGAGGGAGTCCATTATGGCTATGGAGTCCTCTTTCTCCTTCTGGACTTGCGCAAGGGAATCTATCCTGTGACGGCGTACAGCCTCCTCCTGCTTCAGCTTCTCTATCCTCATCATCTCTATCTCCTCCGCCGTAGGACGCCCGGCCAGCCTGCGGAACATGTCGCAGCCACCCAGAGGAAGCAAGACCATGACGGCGAGCGCCATGACTATGGTTCTGTTCAGAATTTCCATTTCGATAACAATTAGCGCATTGTTGCAAATTTAACCAATAATTGCACCTACTCAAAATAAAAGTGCATATATTTGTAACGGAACTTTCATATAAAATCTGGCAATGTCTTTCTGGAAGAATCTACGGGCACAGCTCAGTTCTATCACGAGCCTTTCCGAACATACGGATACAGCCGAAGCTGAAAAGGCCATAAGGGGCAGCATCTATTTCAGGGGGCCAAACGTATGGATCCTTGTATTCTCCATAATCATCGCGTCCGTAGGGCTGAATGTCAACTCGATTCCGGTAATCATAGGGGCGATGCTCATCTCCCCGCTGCTCGGCCCTGTCTTCGGGATAGGCCTCGGGCTCGGCATCAATGACACCGGACTGCTGAAGTCCTCCCTGAAGAACATTCTGGTAATGATGGGGATAAGTCTCGTGGCATCCTTCTTCTACTTTCTCATCACCCCGTTGAGCCTTTCCAACCCGACCGAGCTTCTCGCAAGGACAAACCCTACCATCTACGACGTCCTCATAGCCCTGTTCGGAGGCTTTGCCGGGATATTCGAGCTCAGCAGGAAAGAAAAGGGGACGGTATTTTCCGGGGTAGCCATAGCCACCGCCCTCATGCCGCCGCTGTGCACGGCAGGATTCGGGCTTGCGAACGGTAACCTCGGCTACTTCATAGGGGCCCTGTACCTGTTCACGATAAACTGTATTTTCATTATACTAGCCACCTACCTCACCGTCAAATACATGAAGTTCGAGCAGTTCGAGTACAAGGACGCGAGAGCCGGCAAGAGGGCCAGGAGGCTGATAACCATAGTGACCGTCATAGTTGTGGTGCCAAGCATCTGGTCCGCCATACTCATGATAAGGGAGAACAGGTTCAACGAAAACGTGGCCGAGTTCATAAATGCCAACAAGAACCTGTACAACGGTTACATAATGGACTACAGGACAGAACACCGGAACGGTTCAAGAGTGGAGGTGTACTTCACCGGCGAGCCTCTTTCGGCAGCCGAGAAGAACAACCTCATAGAGTCGGCAAAGGAATACGGGCTGAAGCCGGAGCAGGTCATAATCAAGGAACATGCCCTGGTGGAAGGGACCGACGAGGCCGAGATCCTGAAAGGGATATACGAGAGGACGGACAGCGAGATAATCCGCCGGGAAGACGAGATAAAGAAGCTGGAAGGAGAGCTCCGCAGGCTCCACGAGAGCGACATACCGTACGTACAGATTACCAGGGAGGCCGTGAACCAGTACCCTTCCATAGTCTCGCTCTTCGTGGCGAACGGGGCGGAAGTTGCCGCGGAGGGATTCACCCGGACAGACGGGCTCATGGCCGTGGCCAGGACCTCATCCCCACTGACGGCAGAAGAGAAGGCAAGGCTGGAGAACTGGCTTAAAATAAGGTTGAACACAGAAAACGTAACACTCTACGAATTTGCCGCAGACAAGAAAGACACATCCGGAAAGTAGCTACGGGACACGCCCGGGCCGGGCTGCAGCGTCCGTCAGGAATGCCGTATATGCCGCGGCCACGTCAATGTTTCTCATGCTCCCGTCCCGTCCCGCGGATGCCGGGACGGTGAATGCCGGACACGGGACCCTGCCAGGTGTGCCGGCCAGAGTCGACGACAAGAGCATACTGGGGATGGCGATGGAAGCGCGCCCCGCCCGGATGCAGGAACCGGACACGGTGGTCCTGCGGTTCATCGGGGATATAATGCTGCACCAGGCACAGATTGACAACGCAAGGGACAGGGACGGGAATTTCGACTTCTCAGGATACTTCAGGGGCATAGAAGATGACCTTGCAAAGGCGGACATCGCCGTCGCCAACATGGAATTCACCCTTGCCGGAGAGCCATACAGCGGCTATCCTTCCTTCTGCGCCCCGGATTCCTATGCTGAATATGCCGCCGGATGCGGGATAGACGTATTCCTGACGGCGAACAACCATATCCTCGACAAGGGGGAAAAAGGGCTTGTCCGGACACTGTCCGTCTACAGCAGGCTCGAAAAGGAATACGGGACCAGGATGACCGGGAGCGCCATGGACAAGGATGCTTCAGGGAGGAACTATCCCCTGCTTTTAAGTGTCAGGGGGCTGAAGATAGCTTTCGTAAACTTCACTTACGGCACGAACTCCGGGTTCGGGAAAAAGTACCCAGGGACAAACCTCACTGTTAAGGAAGATATACTGGAAGCCATGCAGAGGGCAGGAAGGCTCGGGGCGGACCTGATTATAGCCCTGCCCCACTGGGGAGTGGAATACAGTACCTCCCATTCCCCTGCCCAGGAAGAGACGGCGAGATGGCTGGCGGAAAACGGGGCGGACCTGATCGTGGGGACACACCCGCATGTAGTCCAGGATACAGGAGTGCTGGAGACGGACAGGGGCAGGCGCGTGCCTGTGATATACTCCCTCGGCAACGCCATCTCCAACATGAGCGCCCCGGACACCCAGATAGGGCTGATGCTCGAGGTCAGGGTACCAGTGGACGTCTACGGGGATGCCGGGGAAGTCCTCCCCTCATTCACCTTCCTGTGGTCTTCCCTGCCGGGAAGGCTGGCAGACAGCCACGCCACCGTTAAGGTCCGGGACTACCTGTCCAGGAAAGAGGAGTGGAAACAGGAATACGAATACGGAAAGATGGTCTCGACATACATCAGGATTAAGAGACTGACAGGAATACAAGATTGAAAGAAAGCAGATGAAGAAAACCGTAAGACTTGAGAATATGGACCCCGTGGAAATATACGGGGCAGGGAACAGGGTACTGGAGGCCCTGTGCGGATGGTTTCCCCAGCTCAAGGTGACCGCGAGAGGAGACGAGATATTCCTTGAAGGGTCGGAAGCCGACTGCAACAGGTTCTCCGAAAAGCTCAATATGCTCATAGAGAGGAGGCTGCACAAGCGCAACCTGACAACATACGATGTAGAGGACATATTCGACGGGGAAAAGATGTCCGGCCCGGCCTTACTGCGGGGAGACTCGGTCATCGTCCACGGGATAGACGGGAAACCCATAAAGGCGAGGAACAAGACCCAGGAGGAAATGGTGGACGCCTACTTCAGGAACGACCTGATATTTGCAGTTGGTCCGGCAGGTACAGGAAAGACCTACATAGCCATAGCACTTGCAGTAAGGGCCCTGAAGCACAGGGAGATAAAGAGGATTATCCTCACCAGGCCCGCAGTGGAAGCCGGGGAAAGGCTCGGGTTCCTCCCGGGAGACCTGAAGGACAAGCTGGACCCGTACCTGCAGCCCCTCTATGATGCCCTCGGGGACATGATCCCGGCCAAAAGGCTGAACGACTTCATGGAGGAAGGAATAGTGCAGATCGCGCCCCTGGCCTATATGAGGGGCCGGACCCTCGACAAGGCCTGCGTAATCCTGGACGAGGCGCAGAACACCAACCTCGGGCAGCTGAAAATGTTCCTTACAAGGATGGGCTGCGACGCCAAGTTCATCGTCACAGGAGATGCGAGCCAGATAGACCTCCCGGACAAGAGGGAGTCAGGACTGATGCGGGGGATAAACCTGGTAAAGGACATAAAGGGGGTAGGATGCATCTTCTTCAGGACGGAGGACATAGTGCGGCATCCCCTTGTGAACAAGATAGTGAAGGCTTTCGACAGTGCCGGAGCAAGCACAATTGCTCCCTGTTCGTCAATGGTTTCGAAGAAAGACGTTTGAGGGTGACACAAAAGCCCAAAAAAAGTCCCGTAGGGACCGCACCGGGTAGGTGCGAAATCTCCCTAACCGAGTGGTAAGCCGAGTGGCATGTCGGAATGTATTCCGATATGTCCGAGGCGGAACGAGGAAAAGCAATGAAATTGCTTAATAGGGGTCGTGAGCGGTTTATGAGAATGTCCGGTGGACATTCGAAAGCGAGCAGAGGGGGTTAGGATGGGTCC
>JADIMQ010000039.1 GCA_017694655.1 Candidatus Cryptobacteroides merdigallinarum | reverse complement strand
TACCGAACAGAGAAGTTAAGCTCACCTGCGCCGATGGTACTGCCGGAAGGTGGGAGAGTAGGAGGCCCCCGCTTTTAGCCGAGGAGGCCCGTCACGGACGACTGTCCAGGACGGGCCTCCTTTTTTTATTGTTTCCCTCCTCCGTAATTATGGTAATATCTTCCGTGGAAAGTCCCGTATGGACCCCGCCGGAGAGAGCAAAATCCCCTCTTACGTCTTTCTTCAGAAGATGAAGCGTATCACATCCCTGCACAGGGGCGACACAAAAGCTCCAAAAAAGTCACGCAGTGACCGCACCGGCAGGTTCGAATCCGACGCCAGACTGAACGGAATACCGGACCTGTCCGGATATTCCTGAGGTAAAAGGAGGAAACCTCGAAGGGTTAATCCCCCCTAACCGAGTGGTAAGAGGGGGACCCGAAAGGAAATTTTCCTCTTTGAGAATTGAATATTTGGAACCGGACTCCATCGGGGGTACGAATAAAAAGAGGGCGAGTCTGACTTTTGACCCGCCCTCTCTCTCATCTGAAATCTTTTGCAAATATCCTGTCTATTCCAGTTCCGCGAATTTTTCAAGTCCACTTTTCAGAAAGGACACAAACCCTGGAATGCTCAGGTCATATCCTCTTATTGGCGCAAGAAGCTCCCCGTCAGGTGAGAGAAGGACATAGTTAGGCTGGGCATTGACCCCGAACCTGCTGCGGACGATATAGGAGTTGGCCCTGCCCATCTGTTTCAGGACATCCCCGTTTTCTGTCGTTACCCAGTCCTGCTCGTCAAGCCTGCTCTTGTCATCGGTGTAGAGGGCTACAATTATATAGTCATTCTGCAGTATTTCCAGGACCTGCGGATCGCTCCATACCCTCGACTCCATCTCACGGCAGTTCACGCATCCGTGTCCGGTAATATCCACAAATACCGGCTTTCCGGCTTCCCTGGCTGCGGCGAGACCTTCATCGAGGTTGAAATAGCCGGACAGCCCGAGCGGGAGATGCAGGTCGTAGCGGGCTCCTTCTCCGGAGTCTGCCTGCACTGCGGCTGTATTGACTGACGGGGTGTTCCCGATTACGAAATCCTGGGTTGTTATAGGAGGCAGATAGCCTGAAAGTGCCTTCAGAGGTGCCCCGAACATTCCAGGCACCATATATACTACGAATGAGAACACAACGATGGCGGCCGCCAGCCTCTTCACGCTGAGATGCTCGCATGGTGTGTCATTGGCGAAACGTATCTTTCCGAGCAGGTAGAAACCGAGCAGGGTGAACGTAGTTATCCAAATAGCAAGGTAGACCTCCCTGTCCAGGAGTTCCCAGTGGTATGTCTGGTCCGCAACGCTCAGGAACTTGAACCCGAGAGCCACCTCTATGAACCCGAGGACGACCTTGATCGTGTTCATCCAGCTTCCGCTCTTGAGCTTGGTGAGCAGGGAAGGGAAGAGCGCGAGTATCGTGAACGGCAGGGCAAATGCTACGGAAAACGCCAGCATGGTCACCATCGGTGTCCAGAATTCGCCTTCAGTAGACTTTATCAGCACCGTACCGACAATAGGTCCCGTGCAGGAGAATGATACGAGCACAAGTGTCAGGGCCATGAAGAATATCCCCAGAAGCCCTCCCTTGTCGGCACCCCTGTCCGACTTGTTTACAAGGGATGTCGGGAGAATTATCTCGAAAGCCCCGAAGAAAGAGGCGGCGAATATCATGAACACTATGAAGAATATGATATTCGGCAGCCAGTGCGTCGCGAGCCAGTTGAATATGTCAGCAGTGACGGCGTCCCCTCCGACAATCCTCGTGATCAGTATTATGATGGAGATAGGCACCGTATAGAGCAGCACGATGAACAGCCCGTACATCGCAGCCTTGAACCTGCCAGACGCAGGACTGGACGAACCCTTCAGGAAGAAGGATACTGTCATCGGGACCATAGGGAACACGCACGGAGTCAGGAGTGCGGCGAACCCCCACAGGATGGCCTCGATAATCAATGCCCAGTTGAAGCCTCCCCTTTCTCCGCCCCCGGATTCTCCGGCGGTTACCGTGGCTCCTGCCTTTGTCAGGTTTATGCTGAAATCGAAATACTCCGGAGCCGCGCAGGTATAGTCCGAGCAGCTCATCCAGGTTATGGTCCCGGATGCCTTCGCTTCAGGTGCATCCAGCTTCATGTCCACGGCGAACTTGACTTCACCGAAGAACACCGGCTCCCCGTCATAGTCCACACTCTCGGATATGGCGTACAGCCCTCCATCAGGAGAACATCCTTCCAGTCCGGAAAACTCCACGGACGTAGGATAGCCCTCCTCTGTGTCGGTATTGTATGTGTGCCAGCCATCGATTATCTTGCCAGTGAAAATAATTGACACTTTGTCCCCTGCCTGCTCCTGGGCAACTGTCCAGTCGATGGTATTTTCCGGGGCTGTCAGCATATCCTGCCCGTGAAGGTTCGCCGACACGAGCAGGATAAACACGGACAATACCGTCTTAATGGTATTTTTCATCTTAAACATCTCTTCTTTATATGAACAAAATCTTATTTTGCGAATGCAACGGAGCGGGTTTCGCGGATCACGGTGATCTTCACCTGTCCAGGATATACCATTTCCTCCTGGATCTTCCTGGCTATCTCTCCGGACAGTGACTCGGCCTCCTGGTCGGTTACCTGCTCCGCCCCGACTATTACCCTGAGCTCCCTTCCGGCCTGGATGGCATAGCTCTTTGTCACACCCTTGTACGACTGGGCTATACCTTCCATGTCCTTGAGCCTCTTGATGTAGGATTCTATGACTTCCCTCCTTGCACCTGGCCGGGCCCCGGAGATGGCATCCCCTACCATCACGAGAGGGGAGATTATCGAGGTCATGTCTATTTCCTCATGATGCGCCCCGATTGCGTTGCATACTTCCGGCTTCTCCTTGTATTTCTCGGCGAGCTTCATGCCCAGGATTGCATGAGGAAGTTCCGGATCCTCGTCGGAAACCTTGCCGATGTCATGCAGCAGCCCGGCCCTTTTGGCGAGTTTAGGGTTCAGACCGAGTTCGGAAGCCATCGTAGCACAGATGTTGGCCACCTCCCTTGAGTGCTGGAGAAGGTTCTGCCCGTATGAGGAACGGTATTTCATCCGGCCTATCAGCTTCACGAGCTCTATGTTCATCCCGTGTATGCCGAGGTCGATGCACGTCCTCTTTCCGGTCTCCATTATTTCGTCCTCGAGCTGTTTCTGCACCTTTGCCACCACCTCTTCAATGCGGGCAGGATGGATACGTCCGTCCACGACGAGCTGGTGGAGGGCGAGACGGGCGACTTCACGCCTTACCGGGTCAAAGGCGGAGAGCAGGATGGCTTCCGGAGTGTCGTCGACAACTATCTCCACACCTGTGGCTGCCTCAAGAGCCCTGATATTCCGGCCTTCGCGCCCTATTATCCTTCCCTTTATCTCATCGCTCTCGATGTTGAATACGGTCACGGCATTCTCTATCGCCGTTTCTGTCGCCGTCCTCTGGATCGTGTTGATGACTATCCGCTTCGCTTCCTTGCTGGCGTTCATCCTGGCGTCATCCATGACATCGTTGATGTACGACTGGGCCTGGCTCCTGGCCTCAGCCTTCATGTTTTCCATCAGCTGGTTCTTCGCCTCGGTCGCGCTCATCCCTGCGATGTTCTCTATCTGCTGTATGGCTTCTGCCCGGAGCTTCTCGTATTCCTCCGACTTCCTGGTGGCAATCTCCACCTGGTTCTTCAGGTTCTCCCTTATTGCATCGGCCTCTTTCTGCTTGCGGCCGAGTTCCGAGCTCTGCTGGTTTATTGCATTCTCTTTCTGCCGGAGCCTGGCTTCGCTGTCCTGGAGCTGCTTGGTCTTCTCGTTTATGTACTGCTCATGTTCGGACTTGAGCTGGAGAAACTTCTCCTTGGCCTGGAATATCTTCTCTTTCTTTATGTTTTCGGCCTCAATCTCGGCTTTCCTGATGATATCCTCCTTCTGTCCGTTCAGAATAAGCCTTCGTACCGGGATATAAATCCCCAGTGCGACCGCTGCCCCGGCAAGTGCTGCCAGTATGTAAAATAATATTTCCATAATTGTATTGTAATAATTTATTTTCACCGGTCCGCCGGCCTGTGCGAAAAAAAAGACAGGCCGGCACTGGAAGCCGACCTGTCGGAATATATCTGCATAGATATTGTCTTATAAAAAAAGCCGTTAGTCAAAAATTTCAGAAAATCCTATAAAAATAAGATTTGAGCTCCGAAAATTAGTTCTGACATCCTCCGTCCCGCTGTGCGGAATCCCCTTGAGGGTAACATAGGTCCGTCATCCCTATTCGAGTGTACTCGGTTACTTTGTACAAATGTAGATTTCAGCAAATAAGTAACTAACGGCTATTTTTCCGTGTCAATATTTTTCAGATAGCCTTTCAGCCTGGCGTGTAGACTTTCCTCCTCCTTCCTCTGCCTGTCTATCTCGTCTTCAAGCCCTGCTGCCTCTACGAACGCGTTCAAGGCTACGAATGACAGTATCTCATCCGTACTGCGGCCGGGATATTGTCTGGCAATCTCATAGTATTTCTCATCCACTTTTTCGGCGGCATCCCTTATCCTCTTTTCCTGTACCGGAGATTCCACCGTGAGCGGAAACTGCCTTTCCAGTATTCTGATCGTAATCTTCTGCGCCATGTCACTTCTCCAGCATCGCTATGCACTTGTCTATTTCCCTTATCAGC
Source organism: Candidatus Cryptobacteroides merdigallinarum (assembly GCA_017694655.1). GTDB lineage: Bacteria > Bacteroidota > Bacteroidia > Bacteroidales > UBA932 > Cryptobacteroides > Cryptobacteroides merdigallinarum. The sequence continues at coordinate 23,076 of JADIMQ010000039.1, read as the reverse complement.
CTGTCGACCTTTTCCTTCGCCTCTTCATCTCCCGACGTGGCAAGGAATGCGTTCCTGAGTTTCAAGCTATCCACTTGTTTTTCCAACTCATAAATCTGCTCCCTGTACCTTACCGCCGCATCTTCACTCCGCCGAAGCTGTTCTGAAACTTCTTCATACTCCCTTTTCGTCTTCTCATAGATGGAAATGAGAGTCCGGATGTCGGTCCAAATGTCTTCAAGCATTGCAAAGACTCTTAAGTAAGAATACCAAGCAAAGTTAATAACTTTTAAGGAATAAAACAAAATCCACAAAAGAAATTTTTGGCGGACCGGAGGCGGCGGCCAGGGATTCCTGGCGGGTGCCGGAACTCTGTCCTACTTGTCCCCGGAAACTGTCCTGACCCTTTCCATACCTTTCTTTATGGCTTCCCTGTTTTTCTGTATCAGGTCGCCGTAACGGGACGGTATGGACTTTTCAAGCCCCTTGACAACATTCTCCATCAGTATCTCCGGCCTGGTCTTCAGATATGCCCCGAGTACAGCCATGTTATATACCTTGGAGTTCCCTATTTCCGCGGCTACCTCTATGGCGTCAATGGAATATATTGAAATATCCTTCCTCTCCGGTGCCCTGGTTATGCCGCTAGGGTCATATATCAGTGTCCCTCCAGGCTTTACATTGTTTTCAAACTTGTCCAGGGACTGCTGGTTGAGTATTATCGCCGTATCATATTTCGTGATTATCGGTGAACTTATCTTCCTGTCGCTTATAATCACGCATACATTTGCCGTACCTCCCCTCATTTCCGGGCCGTACGACGGCATCCATGTCACTTCAAGATCCTGCATTATGGCTGAATAGGCGAGGATTTTCCCCATGGAGAGGACGCCTTGGCCGCCGAAGCCTGCTATTATGATTTCTTCCTTCATATATTTTTTATTTCTTTTCCGCGATCCCGTCGTCAGGCATCACCTCCTCATATCCTCATTTACCAAAGTAAACTGCGGTATTCGTCGTTCGCCTTCCTCGACCTCACGCAAAATAAATTAAAAAATCCGAAACTTTTCCGCGATCCCGTCGTCAGGCATCACGTCCTCATATCCTCATTTACCAAAGTAAACGGCGGTATTCGTCGTTCGCCTTCCGACGTCTCGCGGCGTGCCGGTTACTCTTTCCCGATATCCTTTATGTCGCCGAGCGGATATTTGGCGAACATATTCTCAACCATCCATTTGTTCGCCTCCACAGGAGACATCTTCCATCCGGAATTGCAGGTGGAGACAACCTCTATGAAAGAGAGCCCGATCCCCTTCGCGCTGTATTCGAAGCCCTTCCTGATGGCGCTCTTCGTCTTGCGGGCTGCAGCAGCCGTATGCACAGCCTGCCTCGTGATGTAGGCTGTACCGTCGAGGGCTGCAAGCATCTCTGTGATTTTCAGGGGGAAGCCGTTCAGTTTCGCATCCCTTCCGTACGGCGTGGTGGAAGTCTTCATCCCGAGCAGGGTAGTAGGCGCCATCTGGCCTCCGGTCATGCCGTAAATCCCGTTGTTTATGAAAATTACGACAATGTTCTCTCCCCGGCTGCAGGCATGGATGATTTCGGCCGTCCCTATGGATGCGAGGTCACCGTCCCCCTGGTAGGTGAACACGTACTTGTCCGGGCAGAGGCGTTTCGCCGCAGTGGCCAGGGCAGGGGCGCGTCCGTGGGCAGCTTCCTGCCAGTCTATGTCTATGTAGTTGTATGCGAACACGGAACATCCCACCGGGCTGATGCCTATGGTCCTGTCCTGGATTCCCATATCTTCTATCACTTCGGCAATGAGCTTGTGCACCGTCCCGTGGGAGCACCCCGGGCAGTAGTGCATGGTGTTGTCTGTAATCAGGGCCGGTTTCCTGTAGATGATGTTTTCCGGCCTCATTATATCCAAAGTCTCCATCTTTTCAGTCCAGATTGTTGAATTTCTTGAATTCCTCCACTATTTCTTCAGGCGTGTAGACATTCCCGCCCTGCCTTCCGTAGAAACCTACAGGGCAGCGTCCGTCTGCCGCGAGCCTTACGTCTTCCACCATCTGCCCGAGGTTCAGTTCCACGCTCAGGATGCTTTTCACCTGGGCGGAGAGCCTTGCTATCTCCTTTTCCGGGAAAGGGAAAAGGGTTACCGGCCTCACGAGACCAGCCTTGATGCCTTCCTGGCGCAGGATGTCCGTGGCGGCTTCGCATATCCTTGAAGAGCATCCGAAGGCCACGAACAGGTATTCGGCGTCCCCGGTATGGTAGCCTGTGAACTTCACCTCGTTCTCCTTTATGGCCTCGTATTTGGCGGCGAGCTTCCTGTTGAAGTTCTCCTGAGTGGTGGCGTCGAGTGAGAGGGAGGTGATCACGTTCCTTTCACGTCCCTTCTTACCGGTGGTCGCCCATGGTGCCGCCTGGAGGATTTCTTCGTCCGTGCGTCTCGGCTTTGCCGGATGTATCTCCACCTTCTCCATCAGCTGGCCTATGATGCCGTCGGCCAGGATCATCACAGGGTTCCTGTACTTGAAGGCGAGCTCGAAGCCCCAGTCTACATAGTCGTACATGTCCTGGGCTGACGCGGGCGCAAGCACTATGCAGTGGTAGTCCCCGTGGCCTCCTCCCTTGACAGCCTGGCTGTAGTCGCTCTGGCTCGGCTGTATGGTCCCGAGGCCCGGGCCCCCGCGCATGACATCCACAATGACGCAAGGCAGCTCGGCCCCTGCTATGTAGCTTATCCCTTCGGCCATAAGGCTGATGCCGGGACTGCTGGAGGATGTCATCACCTTCTTGCCGCAGCTTGCCCCTCCGTACACCATGTTTATGGAGGCGACTTCACTTTCCGCCTGGAGCACCACCATGCCGGTAGTCTCCCACGGCTTTTCCTTCATAAGGGTTTCCATCACCTCCGACTGCGGGGTAATCGGGTAGCCGAAATATCCGTCCACCCCGTTGCGTATAGCCGAGATGGCTATAGCTTCATTTCCTTTCAATAATATCTTTTCTGCCATATCGCCTCAGATTTTTACCCTGTATACCGTAATTACCGAATCCGGGCATACGATAGCGCAGCTTGCACATCCTATGCACTGGTCGTTTGCAAGCTCTGCATATCGGTATCCTTTACTGTTCACTGTCCTGGATAGCTGTATGCACTTGTTCGGACAGTTCGTTATGCAGACGGAGCATCCCTTGCACCTCTGCCTGTCTATTTCTATTGTCCCTTTGAATGCCATTTTATATTCGGTTTAAAACTGGTTCCACAAAATCATATTGGCGTCAAATTTACAAAAAAAGATAGAGAAACTGTCTCCAATTTTTTTCAAAAGTTCTTTTTCCCGGCTTCCCGGGACAAATTTCAGGGAATTATCCGGCCGGACAGCGGGCAGGGCCCGGTTTTCGGGATTTCCTCCTTCCGGGCCTCGGATTGCAGCAACAAGTTTGGAAACAGTTTCTTATATTAGCGGAAATTTTTATGCTGCCATGAGTAGGATTCTCTTGAAAAATATAGTGTCGGAAGGCCGGAAGTGTGACATCTGTGTCGAGGACGGCCTCATAGCCTGGATCTGCCCGCCCGGGGAGGGCCCGGAACTTCCCGTGGACACGGACATCGAGGACTGTACCGGGAAGGTGGCCCTGCCGGGGCTTGTCAATTCCCATACGCACGCGGCGATGACCCTGTTCAGAGGGGTGGGCGAGGATGTCTGTTTCGCCGACTGGATAGACCGGATATGGAAGGAGGAGACCAAGATTGACGGAGAATATGTCTACTGGGCGACCAAGGTTGCCTGCCTGGAGATGATAAAGACCGGTACTACGACCTTCTACGACCAGTACTGGCATGTCCCGGCCGCGGAAAAGGCCGTGGAAGAGATGGGGCTGAGGGCTGTGCTTTCCTACGTGAACCTCGACCATTATGATGCCGGGACCAGGGAACGGCAGATGCGGGAATGCACGGAGGTGTACAGGGCTTCCCGGGACTGGCCCGGAAATATAACCTTCTCCGTGGCAGTGCATTCCGTATATTCAGTCAGTGAGGAGCTCATATCCTGGGCTGCGGATTTCGCCAGGAAGAACGGGGTGAAGCTGAATGTCCACCTGTGCGAGACCGAGAAGGAAGTGCTGGACTGCAAGGCCAGGCACGGGGTGAGCCCGGTAAAGTTCCTCGACAGGCTCGGGTTCCTCGGGCCGGATGTAATCGCCGCCCATACTCTCTGGGTAGACGATGATGACATACGGATACTTGCGGAAAGGGGAGTGAGCTGTGTCCACAATATAAATTCGAACCTCAAGCTCGCCTCCGGCTACAGGTTCAGGTACAGGGAGATGAAGGATGCCGGCATAAACCTGTGCCTGGGTACTGACGGCTGCGCCTCATCCAACAACCTGGACCTTCAGGAGGCCATGAAGACGGCCGCCCTGGTGCAGAAGGCCTGGAGGAATGACCCGCGGGCCATGCCGCTGGACGAGCTGCTCGCCATGGCGACTTCGAATGCGTCTTCGGCCCTCGGCCTTGACTGCGGGAAGATTGCTGCGGGCTGCCTTGCGGACATCATCATCATAGATACGGACAGCACCTTTTTCCTGTCCAACGCACCGTTCCTCGCCAATTTCGTCTACTCTGCACACAGCGACTGCGTGGAGTCGGTGATATGTAACGGCAGGTTCGTGATGAGGCACAGGAAGGTTGAAGGGGAAAAGGAGATCCTCGCCCGGGCCAGGGAGCTGCTGGGGAGGATTGCATGAGAAGCCCGGGGATGAATCCGCGGCCTGCGGTCCGGGAGACGGCGGCCGGTACCGGGAGACTTCAGGACAGATATTATTTTTAACGATATTATTATGGATCCGAGAATTGAAAGGATAGACAAGGCGGCCGATTTTGTCAGAAGCAGAATCGGGGACGCAAGGCCCGAAGTGGGCATAATCCTGGGCAGCGGCCTGGGCAAACTTGGAGACAGCATCGATGGAAAGACGGTAATACCGTACAGGGAGATACCTGGATTCCCGGTCTCCACGGCTGTTGGGCACAAGGGCAATTTCATCGTCGGCACCCTCGGCGGGAAGACAGTCATTGCCATGCAGGGGCGCTTCCATTATTATGAGGGCTATCCGATGGAGCTGGTGGTGCTCCCGGTAAGGGTGATGAAGAGGATAGGCATCCGCCGGCTTTTCGTCTCGAACGCCGCCGGGGGAGTCAACTTCGATTTCAGGATAGGTGACCTGATGGTGATCCGGGACCATATCAACCTTCTGCCGAACCCTCTTGTAGGGCAGAACCTCGAGGAATTCGGGCCGAGATTCCCGGACATGACCCGGCCTTACGACCCGTCCATGATAAGGGCTGCGGAGAAAATCGCGGCCGAGGAGGGCATAGAGCTCAAGAAAGGTGTGTATCTTGCCGGTACGGGCCCGTCCTATGAGACCCCGTCCGAGTACAAGTATTTCAGGCTTATAGGTGCGGATGCAGTGGGAATGTCCACGATTCCCGAAGTCATCGCGGCCAGGCACTCATCCATCCCTGTCTTCGGTATGTCCGTGATAACCAACGAGGCACACGATGACTATGCCGAGGACTATGAGAACAACGGGGACGATGTCGTGGCGGCTGCCGATGCCGCCGCCGACAGGATGACCCTGCTGTTCCGCCGTCTGATAGAGTCCCTATGACTTTTCGACGTCCTTGAGGAAAATGCTGCAGGAGGCATCCGACGGCATGCGCCAGTCTCCTCGCGGAGACAGTGACACGGTGCCTACTTTCGGTCCGTCAGGCAGGCATGACCTCTTGAACTGCTGGCTGAAAAACCTCCTTATGAAGGTTTTCAGCCATTTTTTGACGGTATCGGCACTGTAGATGCCCGCGAATGCCTTGTTCGCGAGAAAATAGATCTTGTCAGGGTCGTAGCCGTTCCTGAAAAAGTTGTAGAGGAAGAAGTCGTGGAGGGAATATGGCCCTACGATGTCCTCTGTCTTCTGGCTTATGTCCCCGTTCTCGTCCGCAGGAAGGAGTTCCGGGCTGATGGGGGTGTCGGCTATGTCGTGGAGTATGGCCCGCGTGGAACCGGTGCCGTCCTTGCCGCCGTCTCCGAAATGATTGTCCGCGCACCATTCCACGAGGTGCTTCACAAGGGTCTTGGGGATGCTTGCGTTGACTCCGTACATGGACATGTGGTCCCCGTTGTAGGTGGCCCATCCCAGGGCCAGTTCAGACAGGTCCCCGGTGCCGACGACTATCCCGTTGACGCTGTTGGCCACATCCATGAGGATCTGGGTGCGTTCCCTCGCCTGTGCGTTCTCGTACGTCGTGTCATGCACGCTGCTGTCGTGCCCGATGTCCCTGAAATGCCTGTCGCAGGCCTCGCGGATAGGTATTTCCAGGCGCGTCACCCCAAGGCTGTCCATGAGGCCGACGGCGTTGTCGTGCGTCCTGTCCGTGGTACCGTATCCCGGCATCGTGATTCCGGTTATCCCTTTCCTGTCCAGCCCGAGTTTGTCGAAGGCGAGTACGGTCACCAGCAGGGCGAGCGTGCTGTCAAGCCCTCCGGAAATGCCTATGACTGCGGAGGAGGTCCCAATGTGCGCCAGGCGGGAGGCAAGGCCCGTCACCTGGATAGAGAGGATCTCCCTGCATCTTCTCCCGCTCTCCTCCCTGTCCCCTGCAGGCACGAAAGGATATTTCTCGATGTGCCTGTGAAGGCATACGCCGAAATCCGTATCTGCGTGCCGGCCGAGGTCTATGTAAGAGTAGAGGTTCCTGTATTCCGTGGCCGGCTTGCCGTCAGGGGCCACTGCTCCGAAGGTGCTCATCTTCTGCCTCTGGAAGTCCAGTCTCCCGGTATCCAGGTCCGCGACGGTCAGGGAAGGCCCTGTTGAAAACCTTTCGTTTTCAGCCATCAGGATGCCGTTCTCATGGATGAGGGCGGCTCCGCCAAAGACCAGATCCTGGGTGGATTCCCCGAAGCCCGAGGAAGCGTAGACATACCCGCACACGTTCCTCGCGGAGATCTGGCTCATCAGGCTTTTCCTGTATTCATGCTTTGAGAGCACCTCGTTGCTGGCCGAGGGGTTGAATATTATCTGGGCTCCGGCGAGGGCGTGGTAGGTTGACGGGGGCAGCGGGGTCCACATGTCTTCGCATATCTCTATCCCGAATATGGTACCCTCCGTCTCGAAAAGGAGGTTCGGGGATATGTTGCACCGGAATCCTGCATACTTTATCTCGGACGGGAAGCCTTCCCTTACGGAGTCCTTGCCGTTTACAAGGTTGCGTCCGGTCACTGATGCCCCGGGATTCAGGAAATCCCTTCCGGAAGAGAACCAGCGTGCCTCGTAGAATTCGTTGTAGTTCGGGAGCCATGTCTTCGGGACGATGCCCTTTATGTTGCCGTTCTTCAGGACGATGGCACAGTCATACAGCCTTCCCATGTAGCTGACGGGAGCCCCGGCGATCACTGTTACGGCCTTGCCTCTGGTGAATTCCATTATTTCCTTCACCCCTTTTTCAGCCTCTGCAATGAGGAGGTGCTGGCAGAACAGGTCCCCGCAGGTATATCCCGTGACGCAAAGTTCCGGGAATAGCAGGACAGATACCTGGCTCCTTTCGGCGAGGTCCGTCATCCTGCATATTTCTGCTACGTTGTAGGCGGTGTCGGCTACCTTGACGGAAGGCACTGCGGCAGCTACCCTGATGAATCCGTAGTTTTTCATTTTTCTCGTGTTTTGGAATGCAAAGATACGCTGAAGCAGGGGAAGACAAAAAAACGGGAGAGGAAATCTCCGCTCCCGCCATATATCCAGTCCCGATGCCTAAAGCTCGTCGAAATTCACGTCAGCCTTGTATGAACCGTCTTCTTCGTTACTCTCCCTGCGAGGCTCCGTCTCCGATACCGGACAGTTGGCTTTGATATAGCCGACCATTTCCTGAAGGCTGTCGACGAACTTCTCGAAGTCTTCCTTGTACAGGAAAATCTTATGCTTGTCATACGCAAAATGTCCGTCCTTTTCTATCCTTCTCTTGCTTTCCGTAATCGTCAAGTAGTAATCATTGCCCCTTGTCGCTTTTACATCAAAGAAATATGTGCGTTTTCCCGCTCTTACCTGCTTTGAGTAAACATCTTCTCCCGAACGCTCCTGAGCATTGGCTTCATCAAATTCCTCGCTGTACATTGCAATATTTTTTAGTAAAACTTTACAAAGATAGGGTATTTTTCTGAAAATGAGATTATCTTTGTAAAAAATTTGACTCGACGTTATGCTCAACAGACGTATTTTAAGGATAAAGGTCTTTAAAACATTGTATAGCAGTGAATTGAAGGGAAATTCCTCCTTGGCCGAGGCTGAAGCCCAGCTTGAGGCTTCCTGCGAGGCTACAAGGGACCTCTACCTTTTTATGCTCGGGACCGTCTCTCCTTTGACGAAGATCGCGGCGGACAGGATAGATGCCGCGAGGCGCAAGTTCAACCCTACCGAGGAAGAGAAGAATCCTAATACGAAGTTCGCCGACAACGCCCTTGCAAAGCTTCTGGATGCAGACCCTGATTTCGTGAAACTGTTCCGCAAGAAGAAGTTTTCCTGGGAGCAGTACGACCTTGTGCTGAAAAAGATATTCAACTCCATTGTCACCAAGGACTATTATGCAGCCTACATGCAGTCTCCGGAATCGTCTCTGAAAGACGACTGCAGGCTGTTCATCCGTATCTTTGAGGAGGAGTTTGTAGGCAGCAGTGAGCTCGAGGCTGTTCTGGAGGGCATGTCCATATACTGGGGAGAGGACCTGCCTTATGCCCTTACATACGTGTGCAGGACCCTCGACAACCTCGGGAAAGGCGGAAGGTGGACCCTCCCTCCACTCTACCTGAGCGAGACCCGCCAGGGGCCGGACATCGAGGATGACAGGCTTTTCGCGAGGAACCTCCTGAGGGCCGGATACCTTAACTACGGGAAATATTACGACATGGTGGCCGGGTCTGTGTCCAACTGGGACAACGACCGTATAGTATCCACCGACATGTGCATCATAATACTCGGCATGGCCGAGGCCGTGGCCTTCCCGACCATCCCGGTGAAGGTGACAATAAACGAGTATGTGGAGATTTCCAAGTTCTTCGGGACACCGAAAAGCAAGATTTTCGTGAACGGCATCCTGGACAGGCTGATACAGAAGATGTCGCAGGATGGGATGATAGTGAAGTCCGGAAAAGGCCTCCTGTGACTGCCGGAGGTTGAAGCAGGCAACAATCCAAACAATAATCATAATTAAATTCGCAAGAAATGAACTTTATCACTTTGTTACAGACCCAGGCCGGTGCCGGTGCACAGCAGGCAGCCGCTGGAAACTCATGGTCCATGTGGATAATGCTTATCCTCATATTCGTGGTGATGTGGCTCTTCATGATACGCCCGCAGAGGAAGCAGCAGAAGGAACTCCAGAAATTCCGCGAGGGACTCAAGAAAGGGGACAAGGTAGTCACCATAGGCGGTATCTACGGCACTGTCGTGGAGGTAAAGGAGAAGACTCTGCTCCTCGAAGTGGACAGCAACGTGAAGATACGCGTGGACAAGAACTCTGTAGTCAAGGATTTCAGCGAGACGCCGCAGCAGTAGTCCGGGAGCGGAGGTGCGATGAAGAGACTGCTGCATAAGCTGCTGGATTCATTGAAATACAACGGGAGGGACTGGACCGTATTTTCCCTGTCCCTCCTGCTGGCATTCAGTATATGGCTTATACATAATCTGTCTCTCAACTATTCAGATTTCCTGACTGTCCAGATGGTGGCATCCTGTGACAGGATAGAAGGGCATACCGCCCGGTCCGCGAACTCGTGCGAGGTGGTGGCCAGGTGCAGGACCTCCGGCTATAATATCATAAAGTCGGCCCTTGCGCTGAACCGCGCCCCTGTGCAGATAACCTTCGACCGGCAGTCCCTGGGACACAGGTCCGGCGACGTGTTCTACATCACCAGGAAAGAGCTCAGCGAATCGGCGCATCTTCTCTACGGGGAGAAGGTGGAGGTTGAATATTTCCTCTCCGACACCCTGTTCTTCAGGTTCCCGTATGAGAGCAACAAGAAGGTGCCGGTCTTCCCGGTGCTTTCCATGAGTTTCGCGCCGCAGTACATGAGCCAGGACAACCTTGACATAGAACCTGATTCCGTGACCATCTACGGGGAGCCGTACCATCTCGAGAACGTGGACAGGGTCTTCACTGAAACCATCAAGCTTCAGAACCTGAAGGCATCCGCGGCCGGTGTGGCCGGGATAGAGAAGATCAAGGGGGTCCGGCTGTCGGAAAGCGAGGTCCATTATTCCATCGACGTGCTCCGGTATGTGGAAATCACGAAGGAAGTGCCGATAGACGTGGCCAATGTGCCTCCGGACAAGGAGATGATGATATATCCTTCCCGTGCGGAGGTCATCTTCAGGTGTGTATTCCCTCTGGTCTCCGATGTCACCCAGGCCTCTTTCCAGATAGATTATGAGGATTATATCAATTCACGTTCGAGGAAATGTATTCCGGAGCCGGTTTTCCTGCCGGAAGGAGTCCTCGGATACGAAATGGTTCCGGAGATATTCGAATGCGTGCTGACGGAAAAATGACGGTGGCTGTCACCGGAGGCATCGGCAGCGGGAAATCCCTGGTGTGCTCGATGCTCGCGGCGAGGGGAGTCCCTGTATTTGACTCCGACTCCAGGACGAAGGCCCTGTACCAGTCTGTGCCCGGGCTTTCCCGACGCATATCGGTGGCCCTGGGAGCAGAAGTGTGCCGGCCCGACGGTACTCTGGACAAGGCGGCACTGGCGGCATCTGTCTTCTCTGATCCCGGCAGGCTGAAGGTACTCGAAGGAATAGTGTATCCGGAGGTCCGGAAGGATTTCCTTGCCTGGAAGGATGCGGTGGACAGCGGCTGCGGGTTCGTGGTGATGGAGTCTGCGGTAATCCTCGAGAAACCCTTTTTCAGGGACATCATTGACAAGGTCCTCCTTGTGGACGCGCCGGAGCAGCTGCGCCTGGAGCGGGCCATGGAACGGGACGGTGCCGGCGCGGATGCGGTAAAACGGAGGATGGCCAGACAGGGCATCTTTGGCGGCAGGTGCCTTCCGCAGGCGGATTTCCTGATTGTAAATGACGGAGATGTGGCCTCCCTGGAGGCAAAGGTGGACGATTTCTACGGGAGGCTCATGGCCTCCATACGGCAATACGGCAGTCCAGGGTGGCCCCGATGAGCAATCCTGTCGGGCGGGCGCCGGTTCAACAGCCACGGCTTTATAACAAATATAACAGTTGGATAAAATGAAAACAGATCTTACAAAAATCCTTACCATATCCGGGCAGAGCGGACTGTTCATGTACCTGTCCCAGTCCAGGAACGGTGTAATAGTGGAATCCCTTGCAGACAAGAAAAGGAGCTGCTTCGGGATGAAAAGCAAGGTGACGACCCTCGAGGACATATCCATATATACCGAGGAGGGGGAGGTGAAGCTCCGCGAGGTGTTCCTGAAAATGAAGGACGTGCTTGGCGAGGAGGACGCCCCTTCCGCAAAGTCCCAGGACGGTGAGTTGAGTGCCTTCTTCTCCAAGGCCCTCCCGGACTACGACAGGGACAGGTTCCATGTCTCCCACATGAAAAAGGTGGTGACCTGGTACAACATACTGAAGGAGCACGCCTCCCTTGAGTTCGAGACAGGTGAGGAAGAGTCCAGTGAAGACTGACGGGAAGGCCATGCCGGGGTCCCTTCCGGTGCTGCAGACCCTTACCCTGGGATGTTCAAAGAACAGGGTGGACACGGAACATATTCTGGCGTGTCTCGACGGCAGATATACTGTCCTGCCGGAGGATATCCGGGACAGGTCCTGTGATGTTCTCCTGCTGAACACCTGCGGCTTCATCGGTGACGCCAAGGAGGAGTCCATAGCCGCCATATTCGGGGCTGTGGAAAGGAAGGGCAGGGGAGAGATAGGGAAGATTGTGGTTTTCGGCTGCCTGTCGCAGAGATACAGCGGGGAACTTCCCGGGCTCATCCCGGAGGTGGACGCATGGTTCGGGGCCAGGGACTTCGGGCCGCTCCTGGACTATCTCGGGGCCGGCTCCTCCGACAGGAAGATGGTCACCAGGCACCTTACCACACCCTCCCATTATGCCTATCTGAAGATTTCCGAGGGATGTGACAGGAGATGTTCCTATTGTGCCATCCCCTTCATAAGGGGGAAGCACCGTTCCGTCCCTGCCGACGAACTGGTGGAGGAGGCCCGGCTGCTTGCGGCAAAGGGAGTGAGGGAGCTGATACTTATAGCCCAGGACACGACCTATTACGGTCTGGACCTGTACCGCAGACGCTCTCTCGCCGACCTCCTGCGGAGGCTTTCGGAGGTGGAGGGCATAGAGTGGATACGTATCCATTATTCTTATCCTGCGGATTTCCCGGAAGACGTGCTGGAGCAGATGGCGGACAATCCTAAGGTCTGCCGCTATATGGACATTCCCCTGCAGCACATATCCGACAAGGTTCTTTCCGCTATGCACAGGAATGTGGACGGGGCATGGACCCGTGCCCTGATAAGGAAGATGCGCGAGAAGGTGCCTGGAGTGGTATTGAGGACCACCATGATAACAGGTCATCCGGGAGAAGGTACCAGGGAGTTCCGGGAGCTCCTCGATTTTGTGCGGGAAGCCCGTTTTGAAAGGCTCGGCGCCTTCATGTACTCTGAAGAGGAAGGCACATACGGGGCAGCACATTTCAAGGATTCTGTCCGCCCTTCCACAAAGCAGCGGCGGCTGGACGCCCTGATGTCCCTGCAAGGGACCATTTCCCTCGACTTCAACCGCTCCCGGGTCGGCTCGGAAGTGAAGGTTATCGTGGACAGCTGTTCGGACGGCATGCTCGTGTGCCGCAGCGAATTCGAGAGCCCGGAGGTGGACGGGGAGATCCTTGTACGCTGCGGGGAGCTCGACGACCCGGAGTCGCTCTGCGGGAAATTCATCACCGTGCGGATTACCGGGGCTGATGAATATGACCTGACCGCAGAAATCGTTTCAGTCGAGGGTGACCCGAAAGGAAGTTTTCCTCTTTGAGAGCAGGGGGGATTCCGTCCTGGCGGTACGGACGAAAGATTTTTTGAAAAATTACAAAACAGTTCCTAAATTGCAGGTGAAATTCAAGTTGACAGTTTTCAAACTTTAATGTTGCTATGGGAACGGGTATCGGAAACAGAGGAGCTTTCGCAGCTGTCCCGGCAGTCCTTGCCGCGGCGTTCTGCCTCTTCACTTCGTGCGGGCCTTCCGCATATCTCCTCGACATAGAGACCAGGCAGCCTTCAGCCGCCGGGGTCGACCTTGTTGGCAAGACAATCTCTGTGGTGTATCTCGATGACGGCACGGCCGAAGACTCGCTCTTTGCGGCGAACATGTCCTCTTCCTTTGTCTCCAGGCTGGAGAAGGAGTATTTTGCCGGGGACAGCATAATCACGATGTTCAGCCTCGACAAGGAACCCGGCATATCCTATAGGGACAAGTCCAGGATGGTCGGGCTGCTGATGGATACGGGGGCGGATGTGGTATTCCTCTTCGATTCCCCGTCTTTTTCCGGCACAGGCACAGTGGAAGGGCAGGTCTCCGGGACTGTACCGTTTTCAGTGCAGCTGTATGTCTACGACTCTATGGACAGCCGGGATACTGTGCTGCAGTACAGCGGAAGCAGCATGGCTGACCTTGCGGATATGGAAAATACGGCAAAATCCGTCGGCAATGCCTCCGGGGGCAAGTTCACCCCGCGGTGGAGGGCAGAGGAAATCCCGTTCTTCCTTTATGACTCACAGAAATGGTACGAGACCTATTTCCATGTCCAGGACTATGAATGGCAGAAGGCCATGGACATATGGATGGACATGCTCGGCACCGGGGACCTTGAGAAGAAAGCCTGCATAGAGTACAACATTGCTACTGCCTGCTATCTTCTGGGACAGTATGACCTGGCGCTGGAGTGGGTGGAGATGTCGGCAACGCATTTCCATCTTCCTTATACCGCATCCCTGAAGTCCATGATCGAGGCGAAGCTCGGCAGATAGAGCCTCCTTCCTGCACCGTGTTTCCTGTGTCCTGATGAAAATTAAAAAAGGCGGGGCCGTAAGCCGGTTTCTGTTTTTAAATCTGCCATTTATCTACGCAACCTACCCCCTGACATCGGACGGGCAGCCCTTGGTTGTCAGTATATTTGGTCTTGCAGCCCCCAGGTCCGTACCCGGAGTATGTCGCCATGCTCCGTCGTGAGCCCTTACCTCACGTTTTCACCCTTGCACCACATGGATGCGGTTGTTTTCTGTTACGGTATCCACAAGATTTCTCCTGTCTGCGCTTTCCGCAGTGGGGTGCCCTGTGCTGTCCGGACTTTCCTCCCGGTGGAGGGCCGCCGGAACAGGGTTGCAGCGTCACCGCTACATCCCTGTTTCAGGTCCCTTCCATGAATAGGCCTGGCAGGCATATTCCCGGGCGGCAGATCGTCCCGCCTTGTAAAAGATATGTAAAATCCGGATGCTGCGGCGAGCCTTCCTATTTGTAGCCGAGGCGCCGCTCCATCCTGTCGTTCTGTCTTATGGTCTTCTGGACATCCCGTTCGAGGGCCGGGGTGATGTCCTTGCATACCTTGTGGCATGCCATCTCGAGCGAATACATCCTGCCGATGCAGAAGTTGGTGTGCTCGCATCCGCTGCAGTGCTCCGCGTCGGCCTTCATCTTGTTCACGAAATCCGTATCCTCCAGGACTGCACGTCCCATCTGGAGCATCTGGAAGCCGCTGTCTATCACCTTGTCGGCATCCTTCCTGGAAGTCACGCCCCCGACATAGACCAGGGGCATATCCGGAAGAGCCTCCCTGAACTTCAGGGCATCCTCCATGAAGAAGAGCTTCTTGAACGGTACCGTCGGTGACACAATCCTGCCCCCGAGCCATACCCCGAGCTTGAGCCACCACTGGCGCAGCGGCATATAGTGTGCTATGGCCTTTACCGGGAACTGCCCTCTCATGACGTACATAGGGGCCCTGCTTACGAATCCGCCAGAAAGCACCAGGGCGTCCGCCCCGCATTTCTGCAGCTCCCTGGCCACTTCAATGCACTCGTCAACTTCCATCCCGCCTTTGAACCCGTCCCGTGTATTCATCTTCACGAAAATGGCCACCTTGCCTTTGCCTGCGTCGGTGACAGCCTTCATGCAGCGGCGCATGAACCTCATCCGGTTGTCCAGGGAGCCCCCGTATTCGTCTTTCCTGTGGTTCGTGTACGGGGAAAGGAACTGGGAAATGAGGTATCCGTGCCCGGCATGTATCTCCACGGCATCGAACCCTGCCTCTATGCTCAGCTCGACGGCCTTGCCGTAAGCCTCCACGACCTGGTCTATCTCGGCGGCAGTCATCCCGTGGACAAAGGTCGGGGAATAGAGGTTGAATCCCGGGCTTGCCCCGTACGGACGGCATCCGCAGATCCGCCTGTGGGACATGTTCCCGCAGTGCCCGAGCTGTATGGACGCCTTTGCCCCTTCCTTATGGATGGCGTCGGTGAGCTTCTTCAGTTCCGGAACTATCTCTTCCCTCATCCAGAGCTGCCTCTCGAACGAGAGACCGCTCCTGCACACTGCCGCGTATGCGACCGTAGTCATCCCGATGCCGCCCCTGGCCACGGCTGTGTGGTAGTCGAACAGTGACTGTGACGGGGAATTGTTTTCGCACATCCCCTCGAAAGCGGCCGACCTGATGGTCCTGTTGCGAAGCTCCAGAGGCCCTATCTTTATCGGCGTAAATAAGTTGCTCATAATAATCCTGATGTCAGTATGACGAAATAATCCATGTCAGCCTGGCCTTTTACTGCCATTACCATATAAAAGGTATCAGGTTCTTTTTCTTCAGCTCCCTGTACTCGTCCCCGAATTCCTGTTCGTATTTCTCCGTCAGGGACTTTGACCTCGGGGCCAGGTTCGCGAAAGTCCAGACGGCGAACAGCAGGCCGGCAGGCGACCATGTGAGTATGGCGTAGCCGACCCATTCAGTCAGCTCCCCGAAGTAGTTGGCGGAGGTCACGTACTTGTACAGGCCTTTCTTCGGTATATAGTGCTTCGTGTCACCCGGCTTGCGCAGATGCCTGATGACATGGTCAGAGTCGAGGTTTATCAGCATTCCGGTGAGGAAGACCAGGCCGCCGATGATGAACTGCGGGGAGGCAAGCCATTCCGCAGTGTATTTGCCGGCCGGGGCATATTCGAACAGCCATCCGCCGATGAAGTATGAGTTCAGTCCGTTGAAGACCATTCCCATAGCCATTATGACCAGGGGCATTTCTCCCTTCCCCCTCATGAGCATCGGGAAGATGAAGGCCCTCTGGAAGTAGTGGACGAGGAAGAAGCCCGCCATTATGAGGAGGACTGTCCTGTCGTTTCCGGTGTCTGCCCCGGAATGCAGAAAGTCTATGACATACAGCAGCAGGAACACGAAGGCCGGAGACTCCATGATGACCCATGCGATCCTGTTGTTTATCTTGGGCCCCCAGTTCGACGTGGACAGGTAGCCGTAGCCAGCCTTCAGGAAGAAAAGGGCTATGAACACCACGACTGCCAGGACAAACATCCCTGCCATTAGTATATAATAGGTCTGCATTTCTGTTGTTAATTAGAATCAGCCTCCAAAGTTAGAAACATTTTTTCAAATAGGAAATGTTTCGGCTTCCGGACGGTTCCGGACGGTCTCCTGCAGGCACCTGGAAGCTGCTTAAATTCGCTGTTTTTTCAGGGAAATGGGGGTTTGTCGTTTTTTTTGATTAATTTTGTACCCCTGTAACGTCTAAAATACATTTTATGAATCCTAAATATGTCTTCGTTTCAGGTGGAGTAGCCTCGTCGCTCGGAAAAGGTATAATCTCGGCATCTCTGGCCAAGCTGCTCCAGGCAAGGGGCCTGAGGGTGACAATCCAGAAATTCGACCCTTATATAAATGTAGACCCGGGTACACTGAACCCTTACGAGCACGGTGAGTGCTACGTGACCGACGACGGTGCCGAGACGGACCTGGACCTCGGGCACTACGAGCGTTTCCTCGGGGTGCATACGTCCAAGGCGAACAACGTGACCACCGGGAAGATATACAACACCGTCATCAACAAGGAAAGGGAAGGGGCATATCTCGGGAAGACGGTACAGATAGTCCCACACATTACTGACGAGATAAAGAGGAGGATGCTCCTGCTCGGGAAGACCGGGAAATACGATGTAATCATCACAGAGATCGGGGGTACGGTGGGAGACATGGAGTCCCAGCCTTTCGTTGAGGCGGTGCGCCAGCTCCAGTGGGAGCTCCCTGAAGAGGACTGCGTCACCATACACCTCACCCTCGTGCCTTACCTGAGCGCGGCCAAGGAGCTGAAGACCAAGCCTACCCAGCACTCGGTGCAGATGCTGCAGCAGAGCGGTGTGCAGCCGGATATCATAGTCTGCCGTACGGAGCACAAGCTTACTCCGGAGCTGAGGAAGAAGGTCGCCCTGTTCTGCAACGTGAAGCCGGGGCATGTCATAGAGTCCATAGACGCCCCGTCCATATATTCTGTCCCCCTGAATATGCAGGCAGAGAAACTTGACCAGCTGGTGCTCGACCATTTCGGTATCAAGGGCCTGCCGGAGCCGGATCTCGGCAAGTGGAAGCAGTTCCTCGAGAAGCTTTTCCACCCGAAGTCGGAGGTGGACATAGCCCTTGTCGGGAAATATGTGGAGCTCCAGGACGCCTACAAGTCCATACTGGAGTCCTTTGTGCACGCCGGTGCCGCCAACGAGTGCAAGGTCAGGGTGCACAGCATCCACAGCGAGTTCATAGATCCGTCGAACCTTGAAGAAAAGCTTTCCGGCATGGACGGGATACTCGTGGCCCCTGGGTTCGGGGAACGCGGGCTGGAAGGGAAGATCCTGGCCGTCAAATATGCCAGGGAGCACAATGTCCCGTTCTTCGGGATATGTCTCGGGATGCAGATGTGCGTCGTGGAGTTTGTCCGTGACGTTATCGGCCTGAAGGAAGCAGTCTCCACCGAGGTGAACCCCGCGACGAAGTATCCGGTCATAGACCTCATGGAAGACCAGAAGAGCACCACCATAAAGGGCGGGACAATGAGGCTCGGGGCATACGACTGCAAGCTTGACAGGAACTCTCTCGCATACAGGATATACGGCAGGGACCTCATCTCCGAGAGGCACAGGCACAGGTACGAGTTCAACAACGACTATCTCGACATGGTGGAGGCTGCAGGGATGAAGGCGACCGGCAGGAACCCGGAGACCGGACTGGTGGAGATTGTGGAGATACCTTCCCATCCTTTCTTTATAGGTGTGCAGTTCCATCCGGAGCTGAAGAGCACTCCTGAACATCCACAGCCTATCTTTGTGGCCTTTGTAAAGGCTGCCATGAAGTACCGCGACGCCCACAGGAAAAGCGAGGAAGCGGCACCGGAGGCCAAGTGATGAGACTTGCGGCACATCTTCTGCTGGCGGCTGCCATGGTCCTGCCGGCCTGCTTCCAGTCCGCGGCGCAGGTGAGGCAGTACCGGGCTGAAGCGGTGAAGCAGTATCCCCACGACGTGGACTCGTACACCCAGGGCCTTTTCTTTGTTGACGGGCAGTTGTACGAGAGCACCGGGCAGTACGGAAGCTCGACTTTCCGCAAGGTCGAGCTGGGGACCGGGAAGGCCCTGCGGCGTCTCGACTTCGGGGACAAGTATTTTGTCGAGGGCTCCGTGGCGCTAGGGGACCGGCTATATATCCTCACGTGGACGAACCGGGTTGCATTCATATACGACTTCGGGTCCCTGACCTACAGGTCGACCCTTTCCTACCCGCGCCAGGGATGGGGACTCACTACGGACGGGAAGTCCCTGATAGCAAGCGACGGCTCCTCCCGGCTCTATTACCTTTCCCCGGACATGAAGGTGACCGGGACCCTGGACGTAAAGCTGCACGGCAAGGCACTGAACTATCTGAACGAGCTTGAATACATAGACGGGAAGATATGGGCCAATGTCTACATGACAAATATGGTAGTGGTGATAGATCCCGCAACCGGGACTGTGGAGTCGGTCATAGACTGTGCCGGTCTCCTGGATCCTGGATTGAGAACGGCGGACACGGATGTGCTGAACGGCATCGCGTACGACAGCACCACCGGGAAGATATACATGACCGGGAAGAACTGGCCGCTGCTTTTCGAAATACGCCTCGTCGAGAAAAAATAAGCCTGCATCACTGCAGGCTTACTTTTTTGGTTAGTCAATAGTGTGATTTTCCAAGCCTGAAAAAAGGCTGTAATTAGTGGTTAGTATTTTTTACAGCTTATAAATTTAAAGGCTCATGCCTTAAGATGTTTAAAGATTTTAATGAAAAAGTCATTGAATCCTTATGAACAATACACAAATGTAAGGATAATTTTCAGTTTTGCAAATAATTTCTAATAAATTGAACAATTATTTTGGGGTTGAGACAATAATTGCGTATTTTACTCGTCCAGAAGTCCGGGCCTGAGCAGGCGGGTCCTTGCCACCGCCTGCTCGTCCTGCCACTGGCGTATCAGCTTCGGATTCCCGCTCAGGAGCACATCCGGGACTTTCCAGCCGTTGAATTCTGCAGGCCTCGTATAGATGGGAGCCGACAGCAGCCCGTCCTGGTAACAGTCGCTCAGGGCGGAAGTCTCGTCGGTGATGGCTCCCGGCAGCAGCCTCACGATGGCATCAGCGACAATGGCCGCCGGAAGCTCCCCTCCGCTGAGCACATAGTCCCCGACGGTGATCTCGCGGGTCACGAGATGTTCCCTTATCCTGTGGTCGACGCCTTTGTAGTGGCCGCACAGGATAATGATATTTTCCTTCAGGGAGAGTTCGTTGGCCATGTTCTGGTCGAAATGTTCCCCGTCAGGGGACATGTATATCACCTCGTCGTAGCTGCGTTCGCTTTTCAGCTCTTCGATCATCCTGTAGACCGGCTCCACCATGAGCACCATTCCGGCATCGCCTCCGTAGCTGTAGTCATCTACCTGGAGGCGGGGGCCCTTGCCGTATTTCCGGAGATTGTGCACATGGATCTCCACCAGGCCTTTCCTGATAGCCCTCCCGACTATGGAGTGCCCCAGGGGACTTTCAAGCAATTCAGGTACTACCGTTATAATATCTATCCTCATAATCCTTGTATTCATAAGCCGTTCCGCCTTCCATGCGGGGCCGCCGGGGAAATTCCATAAGGTTCCGCCAACTTTTGCAAAATTAACAAATAAAATTTGATATATTTGCAGATTGAAAATCAAACTCCTTTTATACCATGAGTGAAGAAAAGAATCCGGAAGTATTGGATGTTGCGACGGAAGTACCTGAGAACGATGAAAATACTCAAATAAACTACTCTGAAAAAAGTCTTGCCGAGCTTGCAGATATGTTCATGGACCTTGCCAGGAATCCTGAAAGGATGAAGATGAACAAGGAGGCGGAGGCCATAAAGTCCGCCTTCTACAAGACCCTTGCCAGGGAAAAGGCTGCGGCCGGCATAGAGGAGCCCGGGATTGTGGAGCCCCAGGACGAGGTTGCCGCCGATATGGAGGAGGCGCAGGACGGGACCGCAGCGGAGGATGCCGCTCCGTCCGTGCCAGTGGAGACCGCCTCGGCCGGTGAGACGGGGAGTGCAGAGGAAGTACCTTCGCCGGAGACCGCTGCAGAGGAGCCCCAGGAGCCGGCTACGGTGTCGGAGAACCCTTTTGCAGAGATAGAGAGAGGGTTCAAGGCCCTGTACAATGCCTACCGGAAGGAGCGTGCCGAATACAACAGGCAGCAGGAGAAGGAGAGGGAACACAACCTCGAGCTGAAGGAGGCCGTCATCAGGGACCTCAAGGCCCTCATAGAGAAACAGGAGGATGTAAACCGCACATTCCCGGAATTCAGGGAGATACAGAACAGGTGGCGCTCCATCGGCCCGGTGCCGGTGCAGAGCTTCAGGAACCTGAACGACACGTACCAGCTCTATGTGGAGCAGTTCTACGACATGGTGAAGATAAACCGTGAGCTCCGGGACCTCGACTTCAAGAAGAACCTTGAGGTGAAGACAGGCTTCTGCGAGCAGGCCGAGAAGCTGGCCGGCAGCGAGAACGTGGTAGAGTCCTTCAAGGAGCTGCAGAAGCTGCACGAGCAGTGGAAGGAGTTCGGTCCGGTGGCGAAGGAGTTCCGGGAGCAGATATGGGACCGCTTCAAGGCTGCCACCGCCGTCATAAACAAGAAATACCAGGCTTATTTCGAGGGCCTGAAGGAGCAGCATGCCGAGAACCTCGCCGCCAAGACCGGACTTTGCGAGCAGGTCGAGGAGATTGCCTCAAGGGAGGACATATCCGCCCCCCAGTGGAATACCCTTTCAAAGGAGATTGAGGAAATCCAGAAGAAGTGGAAGACCATTGGCTTCGCCTCAAAGAAGGAGAACCAGAAGATATACGACCGCTTCCGTGCCGCCTGCGACAAGTTCTTCGAGAGGAAACGCGAGTTCTACGCAGGGTACAAGGAGAACATGAACGCGAACCTTGAGAAGAAGATCGCCCTGTGCGAGGCGGCCGAGGCTCTCAAGGACAGCACAGACTGGAAGAAGACCACGAACCAGCTCATCAACCTGCAGAAGCAGTGGAAGGAGATCGGGGCCGTGCCGCGCAAGAAGTCGGAGCAGCTCTGGAAAAGGTTCCGTGCAGCCTGCGACGCCTTCTTCAACGAGAGGGACAGGAATGTCAAGCCGGAGAACGACTTCTACGGGAACCTCAAGGCAAAGCAGCACCTTGTGGACGAGATCGCTGCCTATGAGCTCTCTTCCGACGAGGACGAGAACATCGAGGCCATGAACGGCTTCATGCAGAGATGGCAGGAAATCGGCTTCGTGCCTTTCAAGGAAAAGGACAATATCGCGGGGAAATACAAGGATGCCCTCCAGGAGAAGTTCGGGGACCTCGTGTCCAGGGCCCGCAGGACCAGGTATGCCAAGGCCCCGAAGAGCGAGAAGGAGCGTCTTGTGCAGAAATATCTGAAGAAGGAGCAGGACATCACCACTTACGAGAACAATATAGGCTTTTTCGCCATGTCCAAGAATTCTGAACCTCTTATCAGGCAGATGAGGGAGAGGATCGAGCAGGCAAAGAAGGAGTTGAAAGAGCTGGAGGAACAGATCAGGGCCATCGACAGTGCCTCTGACGCAGAATAAGAGAAAGTAAAGGAGAAGATGGATAAGAATTCTATTGTCGGGTTTATATTGATAGGGGTAATTTTCTTCGGATTTACCTGGTATCAGTCCAATCAGTACAAGAAACAGAGGGAATATCAGGCGCAGCTGGACTCAGTGGCGCGCGCGGAGCAGATTGCGGCGATGGCCGGGGACTCCCTGGCGGCCGCTGCACAAGGGGCGGCCAGTGCCGCACAGGACGGAGGAACCTCCACGTCCGTGCTCCGGAAATACAGGGACTCGCTCCTGAACAGCCGCTACATTGCGGAGCCGGAGTATGTGACCCTTGGGAACGGGCTTCTCGAGCTTGTCGTCACTACGAAGGGGGCCCAGCCCTATACAGCCAGGCTTGACGAGTACAGGACCTATGACAGCACCGACCTCTATCTCATAAAGCCGGGGTACAGCGACTTCAATATCGCGGTATTCGCAGGGGAGAACATAAACACCAGGGACATGGTCTTCGACGTGGCCGAGAAGACGGATACCTCGGTGGCGATGCGGCTGCCTTTCAGCAACGGTGGATATCTCGAGCAGAGGTACACCCTTTCCTCCGGCAGCTACATGGTCCGGAACGAGCTTTCGTTTGTCGGCATGGAAGACCTCATACCGCGCAAGATAAACAGTTTCGACATAGACTGGAACGTCATAGTCCCGAGGCTGGAGAAGGGCTATTCCAACGAGAAGCAGTATTCCAAGCTCGACTACTATTTCTCCGGGGAGAAGAAGCCGGAGCAGATAGGGCGCGGCGGACGGAATGCGCAGGAGAGCATAGTCTCGAAGGTGAAGTGGTTCGCCTTCCAGCAGCAGTTCTTCTCGGCCATGATGACTGCCGGGAACGA
>JADIMQ010000038.1 GCA_017694655.1 Candidatus Cryptobacteroides merdigallinarum | reverse complement strand
CCACTGGATACTTCACCCTGTCACCGGAGGGGAGCGTCACCGTGACGGACGGCGGGACCATGATTTTCAAGGAAGGTGAAGGGAACAGGAGATACCTTTACGCGACCCCGGAGCAGGCGGAAAAGATCCGGGCCAGGCTCATGTCCCTGGTTACCTGCCCTCCTGCCTCCCGGAACCAGTGAAGTCTTCCTCCGGCCCAGAACATTTTTGGAATATATACTGAATCCAGCCGAAATTGTCTTATCTTTACAGGTACAGAAAATAAAGGTTATGGCATCTTCGATTTTACGCCCGGGGCTTGTCCCTGTCTCCATGTTGTGCATGTCGCCTTTCGTTGCGGCACATCCGGGTACCGGACCGGCCGGACATAAGGACCGGCCCAACATCCTTGTCATACTTGTGGATGACTACGGGTGGACAGACTGCGGCTTCATGGGCAGCAGGCTGTATGAAACCCCTAATATAGACAGGCTCGCGGCGGACGGCACAGTCTTTACGGACGGTTATGCCGCCTGCCAGGTTTCCAGCCCGTCGCGGGCGAGCATAATGACCGGACTCTACCCTGTGCGGCACGGTGTCACGGACTGGATAGGGGAGTTGAGCGGGGAAGACTGGCGCTCCATGGGCAGGTGCAGCAGGCTGCTGCCGGCAGACTACGAGTGGGAGCTGAAAGATTCCCTTACAACCGTGGCCGAGGTGCTCAGGGACTGCGGCTATTCGACATTCATTGCCGGGAAATGGCATCTCGGGGCCGATGTCACCCCGCAGATGCAGGGTTTCGACATAAACAAGGGCGGCTGGGAGGCCGGAAACCCGAAGGGAGGCTATTTCGCCCCTTATGAAAATCCGGCTCTCGAGGACGGTCCGGACGGGGAGATACTCCCGGAGAGGCTTGCGGAGGAGACGGCCCGCTTCATGGAAGACATGGCGGAAAAGGGGCAGCCGTTCTTTGCATATCTTTCCTTCTATGCCGTTCATGCCCCCATCCAGACCACCGAGGAACTGTGGAGGAAGTACAGGGACAAGATAGACAGCCTCGGTTTCGAGCCCGGGCCAGGCTTTGAGGTGGACAGGACGCAGCCGGTCAGGAAATATCAGGACAACCCGGTCTATGCCGGACTCATAGAGATGATGGATGACGGTGTGGGCATTGTCCTTGACAAGCTCAGGGAACTTTCCCTCGACGACAATACCATAGTCTTCTTCACCGGGGACAACGGCGGTGTCGTCTCCGGCGATGCCTATTCCACCAACCTTGCCCCGCTCCGGGGAGGGAAAGGCCGTCAGTGGGAAGGCGGCATCCGTGTCCCGTTCGTCATATATGACCCTGGCGCAGGCCACGGGAAGGTCTCCGGCACCCCAGTCTGCGGAATCGACATCTTCCCTACAATCCTTGACTATGCCGGAGCCTGCACCGATGCCGACGTGGACGGCGTCAGCCTCCGCCCCCTGATTGAAGGCGGGGACCTGGAGGAACGCCCCCTGTTCTGGCATTACCCTCACTACGGCAACCAGGGCGGCGAGCCTTCGTCCATAATCAGGAAAGGTGCCTGGAAGCTGATATGGTACCATGAGACAGGGGAGTACGAGCTCTATAACCTGGAGGAGGACCTCGGGGAGACAAAGTCGGTAGCCTCCCTGTATCCTGAAAAGTGCGCCGAGCTCAAGTCCGAGCTTCACGCGTGGCTGGACCGCACCGGTGCGGTGATGCCGGTCCCGGACCCCCTGTATTCGGAGGAGAAGGAAGCCGCATACAGGAAGCGCAGTAACGCAGGAATCCTGGAACGTCAGGAAAAGCTGCGTCTGGACATGATGGAAAAGGACTGGAGCCCTGACCCTTCATGGTGGGGGAGCTCCTTTCTTGCGGAGTAGCTTGGTTAAGCCGATAAATGTCTATTCTATAGCGTGGCATTGGGCTGCGAGGATCCTTATACATGCCGCAGCTAAAGAAATAGGTCCTGTTCATCCGGTCACATATCCCTTGTCGCTTTTCCGTAGCACACCCTGGCTGACAAGCTGCGCCACGGCCCTCGAAAGTGACGGCCGGGCCACCCCGAGGATGAAGGCAGCCTCCTGCAGGTTGTCTATTGCCCCGTTGTGCTCTATGTAGCTTACTATCCTTGATGACAGGGTCTGCAGTGCGAACTCGTTCAGCCTGCGGCTAAGGAACATGCTGTGGTCGGAGATTATTGTGAGATAGTTGTGCAGGACTGTCTTGTCCGACTCTATTATCCGGAGCAGGCTTTCCTTCCCCAGTATCCAGAAGTCGCAGGAGGAGGACGCGATTATCGTCACCGGGAAGGTCCCGTCCGAACTGAACACGAATGAAGACGCCAGGACTTCCGGGGCTGTAAGGGTATCGAGGGTGAACTCCCTCCCTTCATCGCTCACCATCCTGGCATATACACTTCCCTTGCACAGCAGGTAGATTGAACGGCAGGCATAGCCCTGCATGGCTATTATGTCCCCTTTGTCGTATGTCACATGCCTTCCGGGGTATCTCTCAAGCGCCTCTCCTATGACCTCCCTGTCCCCTCCAAAGAAAAGAGGCATGTCGTAAATATTGCAATCCATTACAGTTAAATAGTTTGGCTGATTCATTCGGCCTGTTTCACAGTATGCTCCCGGATCAAAAGGCGCCCTCTGTAACAAATGTTACGGAAAAGTGTTCCCGCCCTCTTTATCTTTGCACCCACAAATTTAAGAAACTGTTTTGGAATTTTCAGGAAATTATGAAAATAGCAAGGATGATAATTATGGCGGCAGCAGCTGCCGCAGCAATCTTTTCGTGTACCAGGGAAGAACTCCCGTACCCTGTGTCCGGTGACGTGCCGGGCGCGCTGGCCTTTTCCGTCAGCCCGGAGGACTATCCGGACGGCGTGGCGGCCCTCCGGTCGGCTGGAGGTGCATCTGTCCCGGCCGCCGATGGCTATGACAGGGTGGAGTTCGCCGTCGTGTCGGAGGACGGGACGGCGGTAGGGAACCTGAAGGGCTTCTACGACAGGCCCTCCTCTACCATAAAGATAGAAGGCCTGGCAGCCGGAAAATACAGGCTCCTGGTCCTCGGTGTCAAGGGTGACCTGCAGAAGGACGATGCCGAGATACACCGTATCGCCCATGAGTCCGACCTGTGGCTTTCCTTCCCGGAAGATATGGACAGGCCGCTTTCCGCGGAATATTTCCATTCCTCAACCCCTTTTGAGGTGAGGACGATATCTACTCCGGAAGGTGATACCCAGGTGGCGGACGTTGCCGGGAGCATTGTCCAGAAAAGGATGGTCGGGAGAATGGACGTGGATTTCGTATTTTCCAGCCCGTACATCGAGTCCTCCGTGGTTTCCAGGGAGATTTCCCTGGAGGCTCCACGCCTTCATACCGGGATTTCGGGAGACGGGGCATATTCCGGGACCGGGATCGCGGACCGGATAGTGCTCGACGCCTTGGCCGGGGACAGCTTCATCTTCATGCCTGCAGCCGGGGCCGGAGGCTTCGGCGGAGAGTGCGAGATAGTCACCAGGAACTATACCGGAGGCAGCTACAGGAGGGTATATTCCTTCTCCGGAGTAGAGATTGCCCCAAATACTGTCAGCCGGCTCGGCGTAGATGCCGTAAACCCGGAGGACGGGAGCGGGACCATGTTTGTCACCGAGGCATTCTACGGAAAGGGCGGCTACGGACGCATTCTCCAGGATGACGAGCCGCATACTGTCTACACTGACGCCTCGCAGCGCAGCTTCAACACGGCCTCGCCCCTGCAGATATCGCTCGCCGGAGACAGCCTGCACGTCAGGTTCTATTCGCCGAAGGACCTGGAAAGGGTCCTTGTCAAAGCCGTCCTGCCCGGTTCCGGCGGAGAATATGTCGACCTCGCCTATTTCGACAGGATACCGGCGTTCGCGGATTTCTACGAGACCCTGCCGCTGACCCGTGGAGACTGCCTGTTCAGGACGGAATCCGGCCGCTTCGTTGAGATCCGTGAGACGGCGGCGACGGAACTTTCCGGCATAACGTTCAAGGTGGAGTCTGACGACCCTTACTGGCAGAAGCTGACGGCCATAAAGCACGGCTGGACCATAAGGTTCTCCCTTTATGGCGGAGACCCGCTGAGGGACGACGGAGGCCCTGCAGGGAACTGGATAGGTATCCGGCCGGTACACTGCCGGGAAGCAGTGGCCTTTTTCCTGAACTTCACATATATGATAGACATGCCTGAACATGAGCAGATACTCCTGGAAAACCAGGACAGGCTTTACGGCAACGGAGGGACAACTGACAAGGTGACCCCCGAGACGGTCCTCGCGCAGATGCGCCAGCCGCGGAGCATAAACGTCGGGCTCGTATATACCGGGAACGGAGTCCTGGGACTTGGGGGAGGAAATGTCTTCGGGGCATACCAGGGAGGCTGGTTCAACCACTACACTTCCGCATACGCGTGCGAGGTGATGTTCCACGAGCTCGGCCATGTAATGGGCTACAGCCACAACAGTGCCTTCACATACGGCCCGTGGGCCCAGGAGCTCATGAACAATTTCTATGTAAAGCACCTAAAGGAGATGCCTGTGGATTCGATGGAGTACCTCGACAGCAAGAACAACCCCCATATATATGCTTCTCAGCCGAAATCCCTGAAGACGGGTGCCTCCTTCTGCATGTAGGAGGTTTTTGGAAAATTAAACAAAGTGAGACAAATGAAAAGAAAATACATACTTTTTTCCCTGCTTGCCGTTATGGCCGGATGCTCGGTGACGGATATTTCCCCTGTCCGGGAGGACGTAGGGGCCCGTCATCTGAAGCTGAATGTGGCCGGGATGCAGGGAGACGCGTCTGCCGACAGCCGGATAGGTGACCTTGCGGTCTACAGGTTCGGGAATGGAGTGCTCGAGGATATCGTGATACCGCAGCCGGCAGGCGAAGGCGGCATCTATGATTTCGAGGCAGTGAAAGGCCCGGGAGAGATGTATCTCCTGGCCAATGCCTCTGCCCTGGAACCGGTGCGTGCCCTTGTGCCGGGGCAGAGTACCCTGGAGGAGTACCTTTCCATGAAGGCCTCGGCTGACGAGATGACTTCCGGCGGCTTCCTCATGACAGGGAGACTCTCGTATGACGATTTCGGGGGCCAGGACGTGACTGTACGCATGACAAGGAGCGTGGCCCGTCTGGACATTGTTTCCATGGACAAGGACGTCCGCGTCCTCGGTGTGAAGGTCACCGGACTTGCTGCTGAAGGCCCGGTGAACCCGGCGGAGACCGACGAAGGGACCGTGCTGGAAGACTCCGGCAGCCGTGCGGACGGTACGGACGGGGACGGGTTTTCCATGGATTTCTCGGATAATCCTCTCCAGAACGGCCGTGAGACCCTCCTCTACATGGTCTCCATGGAAAATGCCTCAGCTGTGGCTGAAGTGACCGCGGAATATGGCGGAGGCCTCCACCGTATCCGCGCCGGGCTTCCTTCGTCCATACACAGGAACAAGGTCTACACCCTCACCGTACAGGGCGGAGGGGCCGGCATATCGGTGTCGGTGTCCTCCGGAGACGACTGGGTGGACGGCGGGGTCTCCGGCTCCGGGCCTTCCCTCCGGGGACTGGTGGACGTGGAGAATTCCGTCCTGCCTGACGGGGTGAGGGTAAACCCTTCCGGGGACACGGTCTTCGTGTCCTATCTCGGCCGGGAATTCACCCTGTCCCTGCTCGCGGAGCCTTCTTCCGAAGTTGAGGTCCAGGGCAGTGTCCGCGGGGTTGAAGTGCGTACCGGGCAGCCGTCCGTAAAGTCCCTCACGCAAGTGGCGTCCGTGAATGTGACATCTTCTTTGCGCATGCCGGGCAGCCTGGCAGAGCGGATTTATATCGACGTCCGCCAGGGTGACGTCAGCTCCGGAAGGGTGGTGCTGGTATTCGAGGCGAGCCCAGTGGAGATAGACGGTGTCCTCGCTTTCGATGAAGACGGGACCTGCGATTTCGGCAGATACCTTGACGGGGAGCTGGCCGTGTTGTCCGTGCCTGCGGACAGGGAAGTTTCCCTCGAGTTCCCGGACGGTGAAGACCATTGGATGAAGCTCGTCGCGGCCGCAGATGCAAAGGCGGCTGACGGCATTTCCTCCGGGAAAAAGGTCTACAGGCTCCTCGGCGGATGGAAACCGAACGACCCGAAAGCGGACGGGAGAGAGCAGTCCGGCCTTATGGTCATATCTTCCGCCGACGGCTCTGACAGGGAGGCCTATACGGTGAAAAGGCTGAACTGGGGTCTTCCGGTGGTGAAGATAGGGCAGACCTGGTGGTGCAGGTACAACCTCAGGGGAAACGTGAAGAGCTTTGCCGACCAGATTACCTGTGACAAGGATCCCGCCTCCCAGGGCGAACTCTACGGGCGGCTGCAGGATATGCCGGAAGACGAGCTGCTGGCACTTATGGGGGACCAGTACCAGGCCGGCAATCCGGACGTGCTCCCGCTCAGGCATGACGGTTCTGCCTTCTATTATGAGGGAATGACGGACTCGGCCCAGAATTTCGGACTGCTGGACCCTTCCGTAATGGCTCCAGACGGATATCTGGTCCCGGACTACGGTGACTACGCCATTTTCGCCAGAAGCGACAATTACAATCTCGGCGGCACGGGTGAACGCACATTCACCAACAGGGACGGCCTCGAGCTGGCCGTGAGGATAGCCGAGCGCAAGGTAAGTTTCCTGGGACACGAATACGGTACCGTGGCGTTCTATGATTTCGCTGACGGAGATTCGCACTGGACCCTGTTCGGCCTCGGCCACCAGTGGAATACCACCCACGGGAACATCTCCCGGATGAATATCCTTCTCGCCACCTACGGGAACAGCGGCAGGACATGGGTCATGGAAGGCTACGCCTCGACGGAAAAACCGGGAGAGAACTGGATTAAGTTTGCGGATAACAATTCCGTGAAAACCAGGACTATACGGTGTGTCAAGGCTCCTGTGGAATATATTTATCAATAAGGGACTGCCCAGAGGCTTCTTGAAATTTATACCGTAAAAAATTCAGGCAGGCCCCAAATATGGCAACAGATTCGTAAATTATTATGTTATGAGAAAATATGTGATGACAATACTGCCGGTCCTTTTCATGGCACTCTCGTGCAAGGACACACATCTGGCCCACGGGCCGGATGCTGGCGGCACCAATAATACACTCAAGGCCGGAATAGCGGCATACGCCGGAGGCGCGGGCCAGCTGCAGGGAGAGGACAATATCTCCACCCTGGAAGCCTACCATTTCGACGGCGGGAAACTCGTCAGGACCTATACCTCGTTCACTTCTTCCGACGGGGGCAGCACCTTCGGGATAGACCTGGACAGCAGGTCCGGGACATTGTACCTCGTCGCCCTCGGGGCGGACGGCCCGGACTATGCGCGTCCCCGGCAGGGGGACTCGGAGGAAGCCTGGCTGCAGCGGGCCACCGCAGTTGCCGGGGACGGGCTTCCGGGACATTTCTATACGTCCAGGGTATCACTGGCAGGCAGCGGAGCCCTGGATGCCGGGCTGGAGAGAGGCGTCGCGAGGTTCGACCTCAAGATAGATGTGGCCGGAGAGGCCGGGATAAGGGGAGTGATCTTCCACAAGGCCTTTTCCGAAGTGCCCCTCTTCCCGGCGGACGGTTCTTCCCTCACAGGCTCCTCTGAAAGGGATGTACAGGTGACATTCGGGACCCCGCTCACGGAGGACACAAAGGGCGTGGCCTATCTTTTCGGCCAGGAAAACCCTTCCCTCTCCGTGTCTGTGGATGCCATTGTGGACGGCAAGGAGACAGTCCTGACTGCAGCTCTCCCGGACAAGGTAGAGCGTAATACAGTCTACACCCTTACAGTGCGCAAGGATTATGTAAGCGCGGACCTGGTACTTTCTGTAGGTGCCTGGAACGACGGCGGCGAGATAGAGATGACCCCTGGACGGACTGCCCTGTCGGTGGCTTCCCGGGAGAGTTCCCTGCCTGCCGATGTCCAGCTGTCCCAGGATGCGCGGACCATTACCATCCCGTACGGGGCTGCAGAATTCGTGTTTGCTGTGGATAGCGAGGATGAGCTGGAACTCCTTCCTTGTTTCGGGAACATGATAAGCGTGGAGCCGGTACCTTCCGACGGCTCTTCCGACTTCGGCCGGGTGAACCTTTTCCGGGTGAGCAAGGGTCTTTTCGCCCCGGGAGTCCCGGAGGAGGATGTCGTCCTGCGCTTCCACAGGAAGGGCTATGAGAACAGCTACCCGGATGACACCCTCACGCTGCGTCTTTCCGCCAATCCTACACTCCTTTCCGGAGGGATGGATTTCGACAACCCGTGGTACACCTACGATTTCCGCCGTTATGTCGAGAACGAGCTGGGAATATTCAAGGTCCCTGCCGGGAAAGAGATATTCGCGGAGTTCGAGGATGGGGAAGACCCTTGGATGAAGATAGAGGAGGAGCCGGCCGGCTCCGGCAGCTTCCGTGTCCTGGGAGGCTGGCGTCCGAACGACCCTACGGCGGACGGCAGGGTGCAGAAGGCGCGGATAGTCATAAGGAACAGTGCTGACGGTTCCGCAAGGGAGGAGTACACCGTGGTGCGGCGCAATTACGGCCTGCCGGTGACAAAGCTGCACGGGGTGTGGTGGTGCAAGTACAACGCCATAGGGAACTCCCGTTCTTTCGACCATCAGATACTCTCGTCCGACGATCCTGCGGCAAAGGCGGGAAAGACCGTGTTCGACTACCTTGGCTCATGTACCGCGGATGAATTCCGCGAGCTCTGGAAGTGGGCCTATATCGGGGACAGCGGCGAAGGTATGCAGGTCTTCGACAAGGACGGGAAGGCCGTGATGGCCGGATACAAGGGAGGACAGACCGTGCATATAAACAAGCTGCCGGCCGACGCCCTTTCCCCTGAAGGGTATGAACTGCCTACGATGGAGGAGTTCAACCGGATTTTCGACGCCACCGACTATGTCTGGGTGATGTGGGGCGGAAACTACCAGCTCAAGACACCGTGGGAAGGCCATTCCTCCATGAAGATGGTACAGAGCCGCAAGAACGGCATCCAGGTGGGCAGCCTTACCCTTTCCGACCTGATATACTTTTCTGTGGCATCGGCCGGTTTCCCTGACAGCGAGCCTCTCGTGTGGTAC
Source organism: Candidatus Cryptobacteroides merdigallinarum (assembly GCA_017694655.1). GTDB lineage: Bacteria > Bacteroidota > Bacteroidia > Bacteroidales > UBA932 > Cryptobacteroides > Cryptobacteroides merdigallinarum. The sequence continues at coordinate 6,127 of JADIMQ010000038.1, read as the reverse complement.
GGTCCCGGTGCGCAGTGGAATGATGAGGGCATCTACCACAACGGGCACTACAACAATATGCTTTTCGCGGTTCATTCCCCGGAGGGCCAGGGCTGGTTCGTAGCCGGAGGCATGGGGAACCTCTACCTGCACAAGAACGGGGCAGGAAACAACGACACCCGTATCCTCCGCTTCAAGAAATCGGATGTGGAGTACATCTACTGAAACTCGGATGACCGGCCCGGGCGTCTATTTCGGCTGCTTGAAATTCAATATCTGCACCTTCTTGCCGTCGCGACCGATGATTTCCACGGAGATGACTTTGTCCGAAATTTCGGTCAGGGCGACAGCCTCGTTGTCGTTCACTATTATCGGGAAACTGTTGCCGTATTCGTCAGGCTTCCAGTATCTGTAGCTGTGCGTGTGCCCGCAGAACATCACATCCAGCCCGGCCTTGTTGAAAATCGGGAGGAAAAGACGGTTGATTTCCGACTGTCCGTGCCACATCCTTTCCCCGACCGGAGGTATGTGCAGGAATGCCACGTGGTATCTGGCCTTGCGGTATTCGTCGCTCTCTATCACGGATTCCAGCCACCTGGCCTCGGCCTCCCTGAACTTGTCGAACTCCGCCCTGCCGTAGTACTCGATATCCGAGTCAGGCTTGTCCTCGCCGCAGTCGGCCACTATGAAGAAGGTATCCCCGTATGTGAAGGTATAGTAGGGGAGTCCGTCGTTGACGGAAGGGAAATAGTCAGTGAAACTCTGTGCGCATCTTCCCCTCGTCTCATGGTTGCCTCTTGTTGCGACGAGCGGTTTCGAGTATCCGAAGATATTTGCGGCATGCCTGAGGAACTTCTGCGGGAGGATGTTCTCATTGTTCAGCGAGGTCACGAGGTCCCCGTTCCCGACCACGAAGTCTATCTTGCTGAGGTCGCAGTTCTTGAAGAGGTCATAGACGAGGGCCGAGTCCCCGTGTATGTCGTTTATCACGGCGAAGCGGAATTCCTTCTTTTCCGGAGACGGTGTAGTGAAGGACGGCAGTTCCACCTTGTTCACCTTAGTGGATGCATAGTCTCCGTACATTACCTTGCTTGTCCTGCTGTCGGTAGTCGCCTGCTGCGAGATGACCCTGTACACATAGCTGTGCCCCGGCTCCAGCCCGGTTACCGTGACCTTATGCAGGGTGCCGACGCTCTTGATGCCGAGCCTGCTGTCGAAGTGCTTTTCCTTTTCGGTATTGTAGAAATGTTTCCCGTCGTCGGGGGCTATTTCCACCCATCCTGTGCCGGGGGCGTTGGTTTCCCACAGGATGGTCACTTCGTTCCCTGTGAGGTTCTGCAGATAGGGAGGTACGGTAATGGCGAATTTTTCCTGTGCCAGGGCAGCAGCCCCGCTTATTGCGACGGCGGCTGCGAGAGAAGACAATATGCGGATCATATCAAGTGTTATTGTTTTGGTTCTGAAAGCAGTTTTTTCCTGATTTCCCGTAAAGTTAGCAGATATTTCCGTCCTGTCTATATTTTTTCATCCTTTTGAATGTTTTTCCTCCGTAAAAAGGAAAGAACCTCTACCTTCACGGCGCATGGATGTGAAGACAAAACCGGAAAAAAATTTTCCGGCTTGTCTTTTTTTGTTTACATTTGCGCCGGAAATCTGCACATTACGGTATATGTGACACCGCTCCGGGATTCCCGCCTACAAACCTGATACTGTAAACAAATTGTTCTATATGAAAAAAGTTCCAATCAAAACCGTTGCCGCACTGGCCGTTCTGCCGCTGCTCTGTGCGCAATGCTCAAAACTGGGGGGGGAGAAGACCTAAAGCCTGACAAGCCGTCGGACCGGACAGTAACCCTCACCGTCACCACATCTGACGCCCACTCTCCGGGCGGAGATACCAGGACCACTCTCGGCGAAGATCTGCAGGTACTGTGGAGCCAGGGCGACCGGATAAGCATCAACAATGTCACCTACGAAGTCATTCCTGATCCTGACGACCCTTCTGTCGCCACGGTGGAAGGCGTCATTGAGAGCGACAGCTATGTCGCCGTCTATCCGTCAGACAGAGTCACCAATTCCTCATCCTGGAAAGAGGACGGGGAAATCCGTCTGGGCTTCAACACCTATTTCAGCTATGCTGAAAACTCGTTCGCTGACTATGACAATGCGATGGTTGCGTACAGTACCACCACCGATCTCCAGTTCAGGAACATAGGCGGGATACTCCGGATAGGCATAACCGGGAACACCGGCGGCATGCGCAGCCTCTATCTGACCACCGGGGAATCCCATCCTGTATCAGGCGTCGTTCCCGTCAGCCTGGACGACCTTGTCTCTGGAGACCTGAAGGACACTTACCCTGTCGACCCGGGTGACTGGTACGGCTCTACTGTCGTACTGGAAAATGACGACATGGACCCTATGCCGGTGAATCCGTCGGATCCGTCGTATTTCTATTTCGTCCTGCCGTCTTCAGTCTACCAGGAGGGTTTCACCCTGACCATGGAAGATGCTGAAGGCAATGTAGCGGTCAAGAAAAAGACATCTGCAGTCAGCGTACTCCGTTCGAGGGTCACGACAATGGAGACAGTGGCATTCGACCCTGTGCCTGCCCCTGAAATCGTGTCGGCGGTGCCTACATCCTCCTCTGTCACCTTCGATATCACCGCAGAGCCTGGTATCAAGGTTCTTGCCGGGCTGATATACAAGGCTGTATATGACTCGATGACAGACCCGGAGGAAAAGGCTGAATACGCGAAAAGCGCGGCATGGAACCCGGAGGGCGGCTCTCTTTCCGAAAACGCCTCAGGTTCATACACGGCAGTGTTCCAGAATGTTCTCAACTATGACTATGAATATGTGCCGGTAAATCCGTCAATGGACTATTATGCGGTCGTATGCTATGCTGTAGGCGGATTTGAAGATAACGAAATATATCCTGTGGGCGCGCCGGTGCTTTACCAGGTGTCCACATCGGCCGGAGAAGGTCCGGCGCCTGAAGTTTCGGTAACTCTCAAGGAAAAGGTGCCTTATTTCGAGAGGATGCTGAAGATTTCCGTATCGGAGGACGCTGCCGGCATCAGGGTTTATAGCGCACCTGCATACGAGTATGAAAAACTTTCTTCAGACGGCTTGAGCGACGGGACCATAGCCCTAACGTTCGGTTCCGCGCTTGATGAGGATGCTCTGAAGCAGGCACAGTCCGACACCTGCTCCATTACGCTCAATGATATCTTTTTCGCAGCTACGGACTATGTATTCCTCGTGGCCGCGACCGGAGAGGGAGGGGCAGTTGCCGTGCATAAGGAAATATATTCTTCACCGGATTTGTTCACCGGGTCCGAGACATGGATGAATATTGCGCAGTATGCCCAGATAACTTTCTCGATAAGTTACACCGACTATTCGACAGGGGAATACAAGACTTTCGATTTCGGTCATGTTTCCTTGGAGAAGACCCCGGGCCGGGAATTATACAGGGTGACGGCGGGACTTGACGAAGATACCGGTTTCGTCTCATATATGCAGCAGGAATGGGGATGCACCACCGACGGAACGGATGCCTGCCTTTACCTCTACTCTCCAGAACTTGAAAATGGAAGTTCTTCCAACCGTCTTATAATGCCTGTCTCCGGCAGCCTGTCCGGGTTCAGGACATCCGACGGGCGTCAGGTGGCATTCCTGACAGACTATTCTTCCGGATACATCACTGTCTCCGATAATTGGATTGACCTCAGTTGCAATGTGAACATGTATGCGGTGTCTGAAGACGGAAGCATAGAGGAGAGATTCACGGACCAGATGCTGTATTTCAATATAGATGTCTCCTACTTTGGCGAATTTCCTGCCGGGATGTCCAACGAGAGTTTTGTCATAAATGAAGAAAAAGACTGGTAAAAGTCACTATTACTGATATGAAAACAACACGACTGATATTTATAGCGCTGCTGTCGTTCATGGCAGCCCAATGTTCAACTGACGAAATGCAGCCGGACCCGGACACTGACCCTGGTTCCGGGACTGTCAACCTTACCCTGCGGAGTGCCGCTACAGACACCAGGACATCACTTGCCGGAGACGGCAGCGTGGAGTGGAGTCCTGATGACAATGTGTGGGTGAACGGCCAAATGTATTTTGTGCTGCCTGACGGCAACGACCCTACGAAGGCTACCGTAGAGAATGTCGCCTCTGCTGTTGATTTCCTTGCATCCTTCCCTGACGAGCCATTGATGATGGACAATGGCAGCTATGGAGTCTATATCCGTGAGAACCAGACTTATTCGGAAAATTCTTTCGGGCCTTCAGACAATCCGATGATTGCATACAGCACTTCCACTGACCTGCAGTTCAGAAATATAGGAGGTGTCGTACGTATAGCCGTACGTGGTTCGCAGTCTGTCGGCAATGTCGCATTCATCGCCAACGACCTCAATCCTGCGGCGGGTAATCTTCTGATTCCGGCCGAGGACATCCAGACGGGTGCGCTGGCTGACGAATATTCCGATTTTGACGGGGCCGATAACGGATATGAAAGAATTTATCTGGGCACGGGTGAGCCTGTCACTCTTTCTTCGTCGGCGACGACCTTCGATTTCGTGGTTGCCCCGAGGACATACAAGGGCGGATTCTCTGTATATGTAGAGGACACGGAGGGCAACGTCGCCGGACACTCCACAACGGGCGATTTCACAGTTCTCCGTTCGACACTCAATCCTATGACCGCTTTCGACTTCGAGCCGCTGTCGGAGCCCGAGGTGTCCTTGTCATCAGCCACGGCCACCTCTTTCGAGGTTACGGTCTCAGCGCCTTCCGGCTTCCCGCTCAAGTCAGCCGTTGTCCCTGCAGAGGAATGGGACAGCTGGACTTTCCAGGATGACAATGCACGCAGTGCTATCCTGTCTTCATCATACGACGCCTTCAGTGTCGGGACCGGAAGCCATACTTTCACGGCAGACAAGTGCAGTGTGAACACATGGGACGAAACCGTGCTTTCTGCCGCTACCGAATATGTCGTCGTGACAGGCTATTACCTGTCTGACAGGATAATCGGCCCGCTTTCCATACAGCGGATCACGACCGAGGACCCTTCCGGGACGCCTCCTGTCATCTCGGCAGACCTGACTCCTGGCACTGAATATGACAGGCTTCTGGCAAGCATTTCTGTCGAGAATGCGGTAAGTGCAACGTATGCTGTCATGTCGGAATCCAGGTATCAGTATATCCGTGACGATTATCAGTCTGATGAAGAAATGCTGGCCGTGTACGGCACAATGCTTTCCTCAGACGAACTTTCCGAGGCTCTCGCCGGCAGGCTGACCATAGAGTATTCCGATATCTATGTCCTGCCGTCGACGGAATACAGGCTTGTCGTCAGTGCTACGTCTGCCGGAGGTATGGTGAGTACCTTGTCCTCCACAGCGGTTACGTCTGAACATATACCGTCCGATGCCGTGTGGGAGGAAGTCCCTGAGAATGTCCAGATGTCATTGCAATGTTTCGACTCCGGATACGAAGGTCCGGTCAGGGTCGAAAAGATGAAAGGCGAGCCTGTCTTCCGTTTTGCCTTCCCTCTCGCGGATGACGAAAACTTCAACATTTGCATGAATGACGTCGGCTACGTAAAGACGGATTCGGAGCCTCGTTATATCTATGTCGAACTCCGGGATTTCGACGGTTACAGCGGAGAGCCGTTCATAGCCCCGGGAGAAAGCTACATAGGCTACACCTCGCAGGAGGGCCAGGCATTCATGATGTCCTCATACTCATTTGTGTCAAGATCAGGAGAATATTCCATCCGTATCGAGATCAGTTTCCGGCTTGCGTCATTCGATTCAAATGGCAATATGAATGAATTTATTGATGGTGCCATCCTGTTTGAAGAATTTCCTCTCTCGATTCTCGGCACGGGCGGGAGCATGTCCGGCGAGGATTTCACCGGCGGTTCCGATGCGGAAATTCCCTGGTAGCCCGGGAAGTCCTGCACAGGAATGATATGAAGCTGTATTAAAACTGAAGAGGAGGGTGACACAAAAGAGATTTTGTGTCACCCTCAAACGTCTTTCTTCGAAACCATTGACGAACAGAGAGCAATTGTGCTTGCACAAATTGCCGAGGTGAGGATATGGAAAAACTTCAGTTTAACCTGGAC
>JADIMQ010000037.1 GCA_017694655.1 Candidatus Cryptobacteroides merdigallinarum | reverse complement strand
GGGCGGGATCCACCAGCACGTCCCACAGGCGCTGGTCCCTGTTCAGCTCCCGCAGCAGGAGGACCACAATCTCCGCCCCGGTCTTCTCCTTGTTGCCTTTCAGACGGGCCGGAAAGACTTTGGTGTCATTGAAGACGAACACGTCTCCCTCGTCGCAGTAGTTGATGATGTCCTTGAATATCTTATGCTCTATGTCTCCGGTAGAACGGTGGAGAACCAGCATCCGGCACTCATCCCTGTACTCCGAGGGATAGGGCGCGATGTTTTTCCTGTAATCCAGGTCGAAGCTAAATTGCGAAAGTTTCATACTATAATATTTACGGCTCACGCCGGTAAAAGTTTCAAAATCTTCCCTGAAAATCATCCATTGTCAGAGCGTTTTCTATCAGAAAGCCACCTGAGGCGGTCCTCACCAGACCGGACAGATGGGCACCGCTGCCCAGCGCCACGCCAAGGTCACGGGCAAAGGCCCGGATATAGGTTCCCTTGCTGCACTGCACCGCCACCTTCAGCACCGGCGGAGTGTATTCTATGATCTGCATCCCGTAAATATGGATCCTGGCAGCCTTCAGCTCCACTTCCTCCCCCTGACGGGCCATCTCATAGGCCCTGACACCGTCCACGTACTTGGCGGAGTACACGGGAGGCAGCTGCATCTGTTCCCCCTCCATCGACTTGAGTGCCACGGCTATGGCCTTCTCGGTTATATGCTCCCAGGGATAACGGGCGTCCACCTCGTGCTCCATGTCGAAGGACGGGGTAGTCGCACCGAAAGTCACCTCCGCGATGTACTCCTTGCGCTCCGCCCGCAGGGCCTCGGACACCTTCGTAGCCTTGCCCGCACAGATCAGCAGCACTCCGGTGGCCAGGGGATCCAGCGTCCCGGCATGACCTACCTTTATGTTGTTCTGATGATACAGCTTCTTGAGCGTGAACTTGATCTTGCGCACCGCATCGGCGGATGTCCACCTGTAGGGCTTGTCGAGGACCATGACCCAGCCCTCCGGATACAGTTCCGGAGACAGGGAAGTGCCGGCAGGAGTATTCCTGTCTATGACCGCGTACATTACCTGCAGGGGATTTTCTCCACTCTCCTCTGATGACGGCCTCCCTCGAAGGAGCTTTCCAGGAACTTCCTGACTATCTTCTCCGCGAGGTCCACGGGAATGAAGCGGGCGGGAAGCGAGAGGATGTTGGCGTCATTGTGCTGACGGGCCAGGGCCGCCAGTTCCTCATTCCAGCAGAGGGCGGCGCGGATACCCTGATGCTTGTTCAGGGTCATGCTGATGCCGTTGCCGGAACCGCAGAGGGCGATACCCAGGTCCACCTCCCCTTTCTCGACGCTTTCGGCCAGCGGGTGGGCGACATCGGGATAGTCCATACTCTCGGGCGAGTGAGTTCCGAAATCCTTAACTTCATGGCCCATGGAGGCCAGATACTTTTTCAGGGCTTCCTTCATCTCGAAGCCGGCGTGGTCTGATGCGATTCCTAACAGCATAGCAACATTTGAATTTAACGGCCGCAAAATTAGAAAATTTGAGTATATTTGCAGACAAAATTTTAAGAAAATGAACAACAAAGGCAGGGTACTCGTTACCGGAGCCGCCGGATACATCGGCTCCCACACAGTCGTTGAACTGGTAAACGCCGGATATGAGGTAGTAGGCGTGGACAATTTCTCCAACTCATCCCCCGACATGCTGAAGGGCATAGAGCAGATAACAGGCAAGCCCTTCCCCTTCATGGAACTGGACTGCAGCGACAAGGCCCAGTTCGCACAGGTCTTCGAGAAGTATCCCGACATCACCGCCGCCATTCATTTCGCAGCCCACAAGGCTGTAGGCGAGAGCGTCCAGCAGCCCCTCAAGTATTTTGAGAACAACCTCCGCTCCCTCCTGTACCTCATAGAGCTGTCCACCTGCGACGGCCGTCAGCGCGGCATAGTGTTCTCGTCCTCCTGCACCGTCTACGGAGAGCCCGACCCCGAGAACCTGCCCATCAGCGAGAGCGCCCCGGTCAAGCCGGCCACCTCTCCCTACGGCCGTACCAAGCAGATGTGCGAGGAGATTCTCCGCGACTGCGTGACGGCCTATCCTTCCCTGAAAGTCACAGCCCTCAGATATTTCAACCCCATCGGAGCCCATCCCTCGGCCCTCATCGGCGAGATGCCCATAGGCGTACCCCAGAACCTGGTGCCGTACATAACCCAGACAGCCGCCGGGATCCGCAAGGAACTCAAGATATTCGGCAACGACTACCCCACACCGGACGGCACCTGCATCCGCGACTACATCTACGTAGTGGACCTGGCCAAGGCCCACGTAGCCGCAGTGGACAGAATGCTCGGCGTGGCTGACTCGGACCGCTACGAGATCTTCAACCTCGGCACCGGCACCGGACTCTCCGTCCTCGAGCTGGTCAACCACTTTATCTCCGCCACCGGAGTCAACCTGCCTTACAGCTTCGCCCCCCGCCGTGCCGGCGACATCATCAAGGTATGGGCTGATCCCAAGAAAGCCAATGAGGTACTCGGATGGAAGGCCGACACCCCCGTCGACGACGTCCTCCGCTCCGCATGGAAATGGGAGAAAAAGGTCAGAGGCATTAACTAATCCGGAATCCGGATGGGCCGCAGCATAGAAAAGGATGTCCTGGAACTGCTCACCAAGGAAAACGAGCGGTACCGTCTCGAACGCCTCGGACTCTTCCGGGACGTAAGGGAGGAGGCCGCCGCGCTCGCAGCCAAGTTCCCTCCACTGGAGGACGAGACGTTCTATGACTGGAAAAACCGCTGCCTGAGAGAATTCTACAGGGAGAAAGGATTCAGCACATTCTGCCGGAACAATGTCCGCAATCCTCAGTTCGAGGCCGTAACGGCATCCCTCCTGAAAATGTACCTGCGCAGGATGTTCGAGAGCTCGGAGCGCACGGAAACGGACCGCTATCTGGCTCCTGACTCCGACACTGTCTCCTACGCCCTCGAGCCTGAGCACTTTCAGGAACTGTACACCCTCAGTTTCTCCCAGATGCCGTCTTTTGGCAATACCAGGGAACTGGACAGCTACTGCAGAGGGCTGGCCGCCGACAATTTCCCCGTGGACGAGCCCCGCATCATCGACGGCATGAAGGACAACAAGGGATTCTACTGGGAAAAATTCTACCTCAAGCTCAAGCCCATCACAGCTGCCTTCTGCTACCAGATGTCAGGACTGGCAGGGGACAACAACATCCACGACATCTGGAGTGACACCTGTATCTCGGTCAACCGCGCGGTAGTGGAGCGCCGCCTCAAGGAGCCGGTGGACTCGAAAGCCGTGATATCCTATTCGGTAGGAGTCCTGAAAAATAAGAACAAGGAACTTGCCCGCAACCGTGCCAAGACCCCTGCCGACATAGATGCCATTCAGTATAAGCTCACTGCGGAGGATGACGAAAAATATTTCAACAATCCTGTTACAAAACCTGAAAATTTTCCGTCACAAGCAGGAGGCCTTGCCAATTATATCGACTTTTCGGACAAAGATTCCGTCCAGGGGTATTTTGTCGTCATATTATA
>JADIMQ010000036.1 GCA_017694655.1 Candidatus Cryptobacteroides merdigallinarum | reverse complement strand
CCTGGAATGATGGTTACATTACCGCATATCCAGACATTGTCGCCTATGGTGACCGGTCTGGCATATTCGGTGAACCTGTTCCTCTCCGCAGGGTCCAGCGGATGTCCCGCTGTGTAGATGCTGACGTTCGGGGCAATGAAGACGTTGTTCCCTATCCGGACCTTCGCCTCATCCAGTACCGTGAAGCCGTAGTTGGCGAAAAAATTGTCCCCGACCTCTATGTTCGACCCATAGTCGCAGTAGAAAGGCTGTATTATCACGCAGTTCTTTCCCTTTTTGCCGAGCAGCCTGTCCAGCAGACGCTCTTTAGCCACGGTCTCGGAGGGGTGAATGGCGTTATATTCGAAAGACAGCTCCCTCCCGCGTGCAAGTTCTTTCCCGAGGTCCGGGTCTGCAGCATTGTACGGCAGGCCGGCAAGCATCTTCTCTTTTTCTGTCATATTACCTTACTGCAATAATCTGGTCCACGACATATTTCTGCTGTCCTCTCCACGGCAGTCTTCCGAGATATTCCTTGTAGTGGAGCTCCACCATCTTCCCTCCGCACCTCATCAGGGAATCGGCAATGGCCGGGTCGGTGATGGAGAACTCGAACTCGTATGACTGCACGACAGAGGAGGAGTTCTTGGACCTGGAGTTGAATCCGGACTGTATTACCTTGCCTTCGTATGTCTTGAAGACATACCCTTTATAGACCACGAAGTTCAGTTCCCCGGCCTTCACGCCCTCCCCGAATACGAAGTAGAACTTGAAGAATACCAGGAAGGCTAGTATTGCGGCCGCCGCCAGAACTGCTATTGTTATGACCTTTCCTTTTTTCATTGCAGCTATTCCAGTTCAAATGTGACTTCTGTACGTATGTCATCGGATGCAGAACCTATCAGGGCCTTGAATTTTCCCGGTTCTGCCACCCATGCGTGCTTTTCAGGGTCGAAGAAGCTGAGGTCTTCCTTGTCTATGGTGAAGGTGACTGTCCGGCTCTCCCCTGGTGCAAGCTCCACCTTCCTGAAGCCCTTCAATTCCTTTTCTGGACGAGGCAGGCTTGACTTGAGGTCGGAAATGTAGAGCTGTACCACCTCCTTGCCGGCAACGTCTCCGTTGTTCCGGATGTCTACGCTGACTGTCAATGTCCCGTCCCCGGTCATTTTCCGGCTGGCTGCCTCGGCTTTGCCATACAGGAACTCCGTGTAGCTCAGTCCGTGGCCGAAAGCGAAAAGCGGCTTTATGTCCTTGGTGTCGAACCATCTGTATCCAACGAGAATGCCTTCCTTGTACTCCATGTTCCATATATTGCCGTCCTGTGTCCCCGGGTATTCTCCAACTGCATGGGCAGGGGAGTCCTCAAGGGCTGCAGGGAAGGTGAACGGCAGTTTCCCGGACGGGTTGGCTGCCCCGGAGATGACGTCCGCTATGGAATGTCCGGCTTCAGAGCCGAGATACCAGGCCTGTATCACGGCCGGGACCTTGTCTATCCAAGGCATGGCTACGGCGTTGCCGGAAATGTTCACTACTGTGAGATGTTTGCTGACGTCCGCGAGAGCCTCGATAAGGCGGTCCTGCCCGTATGGGAGGCCGAGGCCTTCCCTGTCTGAATCTTCACAGTCCTGATGCGGGGACTTGTTGAGCCCTCCAACGAATATCACGTAATCCGACTTCGCGGCTTCCTCCACGGCTTCCTGCAGAAGTTCCCCGGCGCTCCTGTTGTCCCGGAGGTCCTGACCGGAGGCCACACCGTCGAACGTGTTGGAGATGTCACCTACGTATCCGCGCACATAGTCCACCTTCGCCGTCTGCCCGAAGGCTTCCCTGATGCCCTGGAGAGGAGAAATCTCGTGCTGGACCTTCAGGGAGGAGCTTCCTCCTCCGACTGTCATCATCTTGACTGCGTTTTCACCGACAACGAGTATCCTCTCGCCCTTTTCCGGCCTTATAGGAAGGCACCTGTCCGCATTTTTCAGCAGGACTATGCCTTCGTTGCCGATTTTCCTTGCGGCAGCGTAATGGGCTTCGGAAAGCATGCTCCCGAGAGGCCTGCCGGTATCCATTACAGTACGGAATGCGAGCCGGAGGATCCTTCTTACCTTGTCGTCCAGCTCTTCTGTACCGACTTCCCCGGACCTGATCTTTTCAAGGTACGGGAAGGCGAGGTAGTAGTTGTCGTAAGCATTCCTGGCACCGCTGCTGAGCCCGTTGGTATGTGTGCCGAACTCCAGGTCCAGGCCGTTGTGTATGGCTTCGTCCGTGTCATGTGTCCCGCCCCAGTCGGATACTACCACTCCGTCGAAGCCCCATTCTTCCTTGAGGATGTCGTTGAGGAGATATTCATTGTGGCAGCAATGCTGGTTCCTGTACAGGTTGTACGAGCCCATTATGCTCCATGTCCCGCCTTCCTGTACCGCAGCCTTGAATGCCGGAAGGTATATTTCGTAGAGGGTGCGGTCATCCACTATGACGTTGGTTGTATGGCGGTTCAGTTCGTTGTTGTTCAGGGCATAGTGCTTTACGCATGTGGCCACTCCGTTTTCCTGGACACCTTTTATGTAAGGTACAACCATCCGTGATGCGAGGTATGGGTCTTCTCCCATGTATTCGAAATTTCTACCGTTGAGAGGGGTCCTGTATATGTTCACCCCGGGGCCGAGGAGGATGGACTTGTTCCTGAACCTCGCCTCTTCGCCTATGCTTTTCCCGTAGAGGTGTGAGACTTCTTCGTTCCAGGTGGCTGCAAGGCAGGTAAGGGCCGGGAAGGCAACGCAGGAGTCATTGGTCCAGCCGGCCTGGTTCCATTCGTCCCAGAGGACTTCCGGCCTGACGCCGTGCGGCCCGTCCGAGGTCCAGATGTCCGGAATGCCGAGGCGTTTCACTCCCGGGGAACTGAACTTGGACTGGGCATGCACCATTGCAATCTTTTCTTCCGTAGTCAGCCTTTTCATCACGTCCTCGATGCGGTCTTCGATATTTGCCGAATTGTCGAGATAAAGCGGTGTCTGGGCCAGGAGTGGGGAGACGCCCAGAGCAAATACTGTAAGCAGGAGAGTAAATTTCATTATTAAATGTGGTTGTTGATTATCAAACTTAAACCAGGCTCCGGTATATTTTTTCCGGCCCGGTCCTGTACCCGGATTTTCCAAGGCCGCGTAAATTTAAGTAAATTCCAGGTAAAAACCGTGTACAATGTAATTTTTTTCAGAAAATTGTGTCCGGTATCCGGAGCCTGTATATGCCCCGGAAGAATGGGTATGGGAAAAGGCCTTGAGGACAGTGCATACGTTTGAGGCGGGACGGCCGGAATCATTCCCGGTCCGCCCCGCCCCAATGCTGCGGATAGACTGTTGCCGTGGTCCGCCCTGCGTCAGATCACGCCCTGGGCCATCATTGCGTCGGCAACCTTTATGAAGCCTGCGATGTTGGCGCCTTTGACATAGTTGACATATCCGTCTTCCTCTGTCCCGTATTTGAGGCAGGCAGCATGTATGTCTTCCATTATCCTGTGCAGTTTCTCGTCCACTTCCTCCGGGGTCCATTTTAGACGCATGGAGTTCTGAGTCATCTCGAGCCCGGATGTGGCTACGCCGCCGGCGTTGGCCGCCTTGCCAGGGGCATAGAGTATCCTTGCCTTCTGGAACACTTCGATTGCTTCAGGTGTGGAAGGCATGTTCGCGCCTTCTGCAACGCAGGTACATCCGTTGGCTACCAGGGCCTTGGCCTCTTCGCCGTTCAGCTCGTTCTGCGTGGCGCAAGGGAGGGCGATGTCGCACTTGACTCCCCAAGGGCGTTCGTTCTCGAAATATTTGGCTTCCGGATACTGCTTCACATATTCTTTGATACGTCCCCTTATAACGTTCTTGAGTTCCATCACGTAGTCGAGCTTCTCCCTGTCGATTCCTGCCGGATCGTAGATGTAGCCGTTGGAGTCCGAGAGAGTCACGACCTTGGCCCCGAGCTGGAGAGCCTTCTCTGCCGCATACTGGGCTACGTTCCCTGAACCTGAAATGCAGACGGTCTTCCCTTTGAAGCTGTCTCCTTT
>JADIMQ010000035.1 GCA_017694655.1 Candidatus Cryptobacteroides merdigallinarum | reverse complement strand
AATTTCAGGTATTATTTATCAAAATAATTTTGTATTATTTATTATTATGATTAAGTTTGCAAAGGAAGAACAGTATATATAATATGAAAGAGGACGTAACATTGGTCGAACAGACGCAAAGGGATATCCTGAAGTACATATCCCAGAACGGGAATTCGTCAAGGCTTCCGAAGGAGCAGGAATTCGTTGAACTTCTCGGTGTCAGCCGCGTTGTTGTGAGGGAGGCCCTCAGCCGCCTGAGGGCCGTGGGCATCATCGAGACCAAGAGGAAGAAGGGGACGGTTGTCGTTGTCCCGGAAGTCTTCGGTGTGCTGAAGTCGATAGTGGCTTCCGGCCTGCTCGACAAGGATACGTTGCGCGACCTCTACCAGCTGAGGCTGATGCTGGAAATAGGTATGGCGGATTTCATATATATGAACAGGACGGATGCGCAGATGGAGGAACTTGACAGGATAGTGGCGGAGGAGGTGTCCTTGAGCAATGAGATGGCGACAGCGGATGACATGGACCAGCGCTATGCAATCGCCAAGAAACTCACGGATGTGGATGTCCGTTTCCATTCCAAGTTGTTCGAGATGACCGGGAACAAGAGCCTCATCGACTTCCAGTATATCCTCCGGCATCTTTTCACCTTATATTATCCTAAAATAAGGACGGACTATCACTCCAGGACCCTTGTCTCTCATGTCAGCCTGTACAATATCCTGCGGACGAGTACTCCTGACGCGTTCAGGATGGGGATGAGGCTGCACCTGAAGACGCAGTTCGACAATATGGAGTCCATACTCGAGAAGACATTCAACAACAAGTGACATCATAATATTGTCAGTTATTTACTAATAGCCAGAAAAAGATGAAATTCATTCAAGGAAAAGTGTCTGCCGTACTTGCGGCAGGCTTGCTTGCCGTGGCCTTGCCGCTCGGTGCCGCCACGGACTGCAGGGTAGAGAAGATCGGTTCCATGCCTCTTCCTCCATCGGGGCATACCGGGACTGCCGGGGCATTCGTCGGTGCCGTGGACAACAGGCTGATAGTTGCCGGCGGCTCGGATTTCCCGGGCCTGAAGCCATGGCAGGACGGGGAGAAGGTTTATTACGATGACATATATGTCCTTACGGGAGGGGAGTCAGGCTGGGAAAGCGAGAAGTCAGGGACTAAACTGCCGGTGCCTCTTGCCGGAGGATGTGCGGTCTCTGACGGCAAGGCTCTCTACTGCTTCGGCGGAAGCAACGCTAACGGGACGAACAATGTCGTCTATACGGTGAGATATTCAGGGAATACCCTCCAGGTGGATTCTGTCTCTGTGCTTCCTGACGGCTTCATACCAGCTTCCGCCGTCTTGTATAAGACTGTTGTATATGTGCACGGTACAATGGGTGGAAGTAACGCCCTCTTCAGGTATTCCATCTCCTCCGGGAAATGGCATACTGCAGCCCCGTGTCCTGACAGGCCTCTTTCTGAAGGATGCCCGTTCGTGTATCAGCACAACGGGAGGGAAGATGCGTTTTATCTCATAGGTGGACGCGGCCGTGACGGCGAGGGACTCTACCTGTCTTCGTCCGTATGGGAGTACCTGCCTGTCCATGATAGGTGGAGCCGCAGGACCGATATCATGATAGACGGCAAGGAAACGCCTCTGATGTACTCCTGTGCTGTCCCTTACGGTTCGGCCCACATAGTCGTGATAGGCGGGGATGACGGAGCCGGCTTCCTGTTCAGGGACAGCCTCTCCAGGCAGATAGCCGCCTGTGGTGACACGGCTGTCCGTGACAGCCTGAAGTCGGAACTGACGGATGCCTTTGTGTCGCATCAGGGATTCTGCAACAGGATCTTTGCATACCATACTATAACTGACACTTGGATACAGGCAGGGGAGGCCGGCTTCCCGCTGCCGGCGGTGACCACAGCCGTACTCATGGGGGACGATATCATTATCCCGTCAGGGGAGATCCGTCCCGGGGTCAGGAGCGGTGATATCCTGGAGTTGAGCATAACGGACGAGGTCAGGTTCGGATGGATAAACTATGCCGTGATAATCCTGTATCTTCTTGGGATGATGGGAGTGGGCTTCTATTTCTCACGCAAGGCGAAGACTACGGACCAGTTCTTCAAGGGCGGCAGCAAGATCCCGTGGTGGGCCGCAGGAATAAGCATTTTCGCCACTGCGCTTAGCGCCATCACCTTCCTTTCCATACCGGCGAAGGCTTATATGGCGGACTGGGGCATGTTCATATTCAATATGGGGATACTCATCATCGTGCCTATAGTGATACATTTCTACCTTCCTTTCTTCAGGAAACTGAATGTCGCTTCTGCGTATGAGTATCTCGAGCAGAGGTTCAGCGCCCCTGTAAGGTATCTGGCCTCCCTTTTCTTCTGCCTGTTCATGTTCGCCAGGGTGGCCATAGTCCTTTTCCTGCCGTCTCTGGCCCTGAATGCCGTGACCGGGCTCGATGTCTATCTGTGTATCCTGCTCATGGGTATTGTCACCCTGGCCTACTGCACGATGGGCGGTATCGAGGCTGTGATATGGGGAGATGTAATACAAGGGATAATCCTTGTCGGCGGAGCAATCATATCTCTCGTCTGGCTGTTCTCCGGTGTGGACGGCGGCCTCGGTACTGTTATGGAGGTCGCTATCGACGAACATAAGTTCAATATCCTGGACTTCTCGTTCGACTGGACCAAGCCAGTGTTCTGGGTGACCCTCCTGGGCGGTATCGCCAACCAGCTCCTCACTTA
Source organism: Candidatus Cryptobacteroides merdigallinarum (assembly GCA_017694655.1). Classification (GTDB taxonomy): domain Bacteria; phylum Bacteroidota; class Bacteroidia; order Bacteroidales; family UBA932; genus Cryptobacteroides; species Cryptobacteroides merdigallinarum. Next base: position 880 of record JADIMQ010000035.1, on the reverse strand, counting down.
TACCAGCGACCAGTCAGTTGTCCAGAGGTATATTACCGTGAAGGATACTGCCGGGACAAAGAAGGGGCTGTGGCTCAACGGCATATTGAGTGTGCCTATCGCCCTGATCTTCTTTTCCATAGGTACCGGGCTCTTCGTGTTCTTCAGACAGAACCCTGAAATGCTGAATATCGGCATGTCCAACACCGACTCCATATTTCCGCATTATATAATGTGCGGTCTCCCTGTGGGAATAGCCGGACTGCTGATAGCGGCGATATTCGCGGCTGCGATGTCCACTCTTTCCGCGAATATAAATTCCACGTCCACGGTCATGACTGAAGATTTCTATGCCAAGCTCAAGAAGAATGCAACGGACAAGGGGAAGATGAGGTTCGCCCGCTGGACCGGGATTGCGATAGGTACTTTCGGTATCGTCATGGCAGTCCTGCTGGCTACGTTCGACATAGCTTCCCTGTGGGACCAGTTCAACTTTTTCCTCGGGCTCCTGACAAGCGGTCTGGGAGGGCTGTTCATGATGGGTATTTTCACGAAGAGGATAGGTACCCGCAGCGCCTTGACAGGGTTCGCCTGCAGTATTGTGGTCCTGCTCCTGTGCAACGGCTACTCCCATGTGTCGGTCGTCCTTTACGGCTTTATCGGCCTGGTTTCATGCTTCGTGACAGGATGGCTGTCCAGCTTCCTTTACGGTTACGGCAAGTAGGATCCCGGATCAATGCAATGGAGTGTCATGGATAGAAGGATTCTGATGGCAGGGCTGGTGCCGGTGGTATTCGGTTGCTCTCCGTGCGTGATTCATGCTGGATTGAGACTTATTTGGATTATATGAATTATTGAGATTGACATGAAACAGCTTATCTTATCTTTTATTGCCGTCATC